>JBAYFD010000169.1:0-4254 GCA_041667365.1 Fibrobacteraceae bacterium
CTTCGGCTTCGAGCTCAACGCGGGCCCCGTCACTTACACGCAGTATTCCGGCAAACTCTATTACGACAAGCACAAGGACAAATACTTCCACGCGCACCGCCTCGATCTGCACCTCCCCGCGCAAATCACGTTCGGCGTGAGCGAAACGATCGTGTACGGCTCCACCGTCGAGAACGCAGGCACGAACCCGAACAGCGACGCGGATAGTTGCGACCGGCATTTCGAATGGATCTACGCCGCTCCGTTCGTCCCGTACATATTCGCGCAGCACTACATCGGCGACCGCGACAACACGGGGCTTTCCTTCGACATCAGCGTGAAAACCGTCCCTCACTGGGAGTTCTACGGGGAAATGCTCTGGGACGATATGAAGAAAGTGACTTCGATGTTCGACGATTCCTGGTGGGGGAACAAATGGGGCGCCTCCGTCGGCCTCACCACTCAAAACCGCCGGATAGGGTCCTTCAAATACTCCTGGACCGGGGAGTTCACGCAGATCGAGCCCTGGGTCTACACGCACCACATGGGTGCGAGCCACCAGTATTCCAATTACGGACAAAGTTTCGGCAGCGAGCTCGGACCGAATTCCCGTGAACTTTATACGCAGCTGGATATCGAATGGAAACAGCTGAAGATCTCCCTTTCCGCATCGAATGTCGCAAAGGATTCGGCGAAAGGGAGCAATATCAGCGACATTCACGATCCGAACACGGATGGCACGGACAGACATTTCCTCGCCGATTCCACGACATCGCGCTACCGGGAACTCAGCGGAGCGCTCACTTATGCGCCGTTTGAATGGCTCTGGATCCGCGCCGGTTACAGCAAGTTCATCGGGGACTACGAAGGCTACCGTATGGAAGGGAGCGCGGGACTCACCTGGTAAAGATCAAATGCCCCGATTTACTATATTGGAGCCATGACCGATTCTAAAAATCTCGATGAATACGCGGACACCCTCGCGAAAAATGCGCGGGCTGCATCCAGCGAAATCCGCACGCTCGGCGCGGACGAACGGAACTCCGTTTTAAAAGCCGTGGCGAAAGCGCTCCGTGCAGAGAAGGCGGAAATTCTTGCGGCGAACGCAAAGGACACCGCCCTCGCCAAAGGTCACATCACGGACGCGATGATGGACAGGCTTACCCTGAACGATTCCCGCATCGAGACGATGGCGAAAGGCGCAGAAGAGATCGCGGACTTCGCAGATCCCCTCGCGCGCACGCTCGAAAGCCGCACACTCGGGAATGGCGTGCGCATCAGCCGCGTAGCCGTGCCCATCGGTTCCGTGTTCTTCATCTACGAAAGCCGCCCGAACGTGACGATCGACGGAGCCTCCCTGTGCTTCAAGTCCGGGAACGCCGTGATTCTCCGCGGCGGCAAGGAATCCATCGAATCCGGAAAATTCCTCGCCGGAATTTTCCGCAAGGCGCTACGCGATGCCGGCATTACGGAAGATGCGGTGCAGCTCGTGACCGAAACGGACCATGCGCTCGTCACGAAACTTTTACAGAAGAACGATTACATCGATCTGGTCATTCCCCGCGGCGGCGAGCGTCTTATCCGTGCCGTGGTGGAACAGAGCAAGATCCCCGTCATCAAGCACTTCAACGGCATCTGCCACATTTACGTGGACCGTTCCGCGGACTTCGCGAAAGTCCCCGCGATCCTCGACAACGCGAAGACGCAGCGTCCGAGCACCTGCAATGCCATGGAAACGCTTCTCATCAACCGTTCCATCGATGATGAAACCATCGCGAAGTTCCTCTCCCCCCTCCGGGCGAAAGGCGTGGAGATGTTCGGCGACAAAGAAGCACAGAAGCGCGTCCACGGCGTAAAGGACATCGGCGGGGACGAAAATTACCACCACGAATATCTCGCGCTCCAGATGAGCGTGCGCTTCGTCGCGGACGTTCAGGAAGCCTGCGCACATATTGAAAAATATTCCAGCAGGCACACGGATTCCATCCTCGCCGAAGATCCCGCAGCACAAGATTACTTTGTGCGCAACGTGGATTCCGCAAGCGTAATGGTGAACGTGAGCACGCGCCTCGCGGACGGCGGCGTTTACGGCCTCGGAGCGGAAGTGGGCATTTCCACGGACAAGCTCCACGCCCGCGGCCCCATGGGAATCGAAAGCCTCTGCACCTACAAATGGGTGCTCAAGGGCGAAGGACAAATGAGAGAGTAATCCGGGTTAGGAGAAAAATGAAAACAGGAATCTACATAATAGTCTTTACCGCGATGTTACTTTTAACAGCCTGTGGCAGCGACAACGCATCTGATGCGGGAATCGCTTCATCCGGGTCTTCGGAACCAACTTCGAGCGGGAACAGTTCATCTTCCGTTTCCAACACAAGCAGCAGCGACAGCATTATCCGTTACACGGAAACAGAAGTGTTCTACTTATCTTATCTAGACACCGTAAATTCTCGCTATTACTATGCAGATGATTATTGCCTCTATGACAGCACCGGCAACCGCTTTTCTTGGAACGTTTCAGACACCGCGGGGATTCTCCAACTGGACTCCCTGTATAATTTTGGGAGCAAGCAAGGATTCGGTTATTACATTTCAAAAGATACGCTTTATATGTGCACAGGCATAAGCGCGGATTGTACAAAAGAATCAAAGGACGATGCCGACGTTTTCATAGGAAATTCCGGATCAATACTGGGGTCGTGGAAACAGGTAGGGCGCATTACCGATAGCGTTTATTTTAACTTGGATACGTCCATTTATAAAATAAAAAGCACCTTGGTTGCAACGCCGGCCTCATTTACATACAAATCCGAAATAGAATACACTGTATTTGATTTATATGCGTCCGGAGAAGCCTGTAGCGTATTAGCCGATGTTTTTGGCGACGCGGACGGCGAAAAATGCGATAAGTACTTTGACCGGGTTATAACTCAAAACGGCAAATACATGCATTACAATGACGCAACGAATACCTATGAGGATATCGTCGACACTATTTATTTTACTGATGGTGTATGGATGACATCCAAAAGTCCCGACGAGGCGATAGTTTCCGTTCAAGGGAACGTTCTCAATATATCTCTGCAAATCCAGACCGGCAGCGAATTCTTATATTCACTGACAAGGGACGCTACATACAACGGAACTGCCTGTTCCTGGATTTCAAAAAGTTTCAATGTCACCAAAGAGGTCTGTGAATCGGCAAATCCTTCGGATTACCAGATTTTACAGACAACCGATGAGAAAGGCAACTCCATTGAAATTTTGAATTCTGATATTGATACGCGTAAAGAGTTCAGAGAATGTGTCAAGCAATTCGGTTTATTCGCTGAGTAACGGATATAAAAAGGATTTCCATCATGGCATTTGACGAACTGAAAACAAAAATTAAATTCGAAGTGGACTTCGGCGGCAAGAAACTGATTCCGGTGATCGTGCAGGACGCGGACAGACATGACGTGCTGATGATGGCCTGGATGGACGAAGAAGCCCTCCGCCGAACGGTCGATTGCGGCGAAATGGTCTTCTGGAGCAGGAGCCGCAAGGAATACTGGCACAAAGGCGACACCAGCGGAAACGTGATGACCGTCGTCGAATGGTTCGCGGACTGCGACACGGATGCGCTCCTGTTCAAAGTGCGGATGCGCGGTCCCCAGGTCGCGTGCCACACCGGCGCGCGGAGCTGCTTTTTCAATAAAGGCTGACTTTGCAATTTGAGTTCCCTGACGCGGAAGCCCCTTACGACGCTCTTTTGGGCGTGTCCGGCGGACTCGATTCCGTCTGCCTCCTGCATTACGCGGTAAAACACTGCGAACTTCTGCATATCCGGAATTTGATCGTATGCCATGTGCACCACGGCGTACGCAATACCGCGGAACGGGACGCTACATTCGTGCGCAAGCTCTGCGAAGTCTACGGCGTGCCATTCGAACTCCGCAGGCTCGACGGCAAAGCCCTCCTCGCAAGCGGAGATTTCGAGGAAAAGGCACGCAACGAACGCTACCTGTTTTTCCAGAAAATCGCAAAAGACAGAAACTGTCAGTACATTTTCACTGCGCACCACGCGGACGACCAGGCGGAAACGCTCTATATGCGCCTCAAAAGCGGCACTTCGCTCAAGGGTCTCCAGGGTATTCAGGAATATCGCGGCGACGGAGTGTACCGCCCGCTCCTGCACCTCACCAAAAGAGACCTGCGCATCTACGCCGAGGAACACGAGCTTGACTGGTGCGAAGACGAAACCAACGCGGACACGGCATTCGAAAGGAACCGCGC
>JBAYFD010000170.1:0-4250 GCA_041667365.1 Fibrobacteraceae bacterium
AAAAGAATATCACGTACAAATTAACTGCATCCCGGTTCCCGAAGACCTCAAAAAATGCGAAGCCGGATTCATCGTGCCTGCCCGCATCTACGGCAAGCCTCCAGAATTCATGCGGATGCACAGCGCGGAGATCCTGCGCGCAAACGATAAAACCGCCTGGCTCAAAATAATCCTCGAAGAAGGCAAGAACCGCGAAATCCGGCGGATGCTCAAAGCGCTCGGCTACGAAGTTCAAAGGCTTATCCGCGTGCGCATCGGGAACATCTCGCTCGGCGACCTGAAACCCGGTGAAATCCGGGAAATACCGAAACCGTAAAAAACGGGATTTTTGCAGGCTCGGCAGGCACGTTCCTCGTCATTGCGAGCTCTTGCGTAAGCAGGGTGAAGCAATCAAGACAAACCAAGCACTGGTTTGCTTCGCCTCTGGCTCGCAATGACAGCGGGGAGCGGGCGGCGCAACGCTGCCCTTCCCGCACCGCGCCGCGGATTTGTAAATTTGCGCCATGCCACTGAACTTCTATAATACAGCTTCCCTCAAAAAAGAACCGTTCACCCTCCCTGCAGGCCAGAATACCGTCAAGATGTACTGCTGCGGCCCCACGGTGTATCACTTCGCGCACATCGGTAACCTCCGCACGTACATTTTTGAGGACACGCTCTGCCGCACGCTCGAATACTACGGCTACAAGCTCAACCACATCGTGAACATCACGGACGTGGGCCACCTCACAAGCGACGGCGACACCGGCGAAGACAAAATGGAAAAAGGCGCGGCACGCACCGGCAAATCCGTATGGGAAGTCGCCAAGTTCTACACGGACGCGTTCATGGCCGACTGGCATGCGCTCAACATCAAAGAGCCCACGCGCTGGACCCGCGCCACGGATCATATCAAAGAACAGATCGACCTCGTGAAAGTGCTCGAAGAGAAAGGCTACACGTACCGCACCTCGGACGGCATTTACTTCGACAGCCTCAAGTTCACGCGCTATGCGGATTTTGCGCGCCTCGACGTAGAAAACCTCCGCAAAGGTTCGCGCATCGACATGGGCGAAAAGCACGCCGCGACGGACTTCGCGCTCTGGAAATTCAGCCCGACGGACAAAAAACGTCTTATGGAATGGGACAGCCCATGGGGAGTCGGCTTCCCCGGCTGGCACATCGAATGCTCAGCGATGGCGATGAAGTATAACGGCCCGACGCTCGACATCCACTGCGGCGGCACGGACCACATCCGCGTACACCACACAAATGAAATCGCACAGAGCGAATGCGCCACAGGCAAACCCTTCGCGCGTTTCTGGATGCACGGGGAATTCCTGCGCCTCGGCGACGCGAAGATGAGCAAGAGCTCGGGCGAATTCCTCACCGTTACCGTGCTCAAGGAAAAGGGCTATGATCCGATGGATTACCGCCTGTTCGCGCTCACGAGCCATTACCGCAACTACCTAAACTTCAGCTGGGACGCCCTCGCGAGCGCCCGCGAAGCGAACAAGTCCCTCCACAAAAAGACGGACGCGCTCATCGGCAAGGCGACGAAGATCGAAAGCGACGAAGCACTCAAATGGCAAGCGGAATTCAAGGACGCGATCGGCGACGATCTCAATATGCCCAAAGCGCTCGGCATTCTCAACAGCGTCCTCAAAACGGAAATCGCCGAAGGCGAAAAAGCCGCGCTCATCGCGGACTTCGACCGCGTGCTCGGACTCCGTCTCGACTCTCCGCTCCAGGAAGCGCCGAAGGCAAAGACCGAAGACAAGGACGCCGCGGAAATCGAAGAACTCATCCGCCAGCGCACGGAAGCGCGCAAGTCCAGGAACTGGGCGGAAAGCGACCGCATCCGCGATCTCCTCACAGGCAAGGGCATTCTATTGAAGGACGGACCGCAAGGGACCACCTGGACACATAAGTGACATCAATCCTCGCAAGAATTCCAAAAAAGATAACGCCGGGGCTCTTTCTTTTCTGGGTGTTTTTTCTCATCGGGATTTTTGCGAGAGTTTACGAGTTCGGGGCCGTTCCCGGAGACATCAATCAGGACGAGGCCTTCGCGGGCTACAACGCATACACGTTGTGGGAATCCGGCAAGGATTCCTTCGGTTATCGGTTCCCGGTTTATCTGACTGCGTGGGGTTCAGGGATGAACGCGCTGGAATCCTACCTCGCCATTCCTTTCGTCGCCATTTTCGGATTAAGTGTCCGGAGCATTCGAATGCCGATGCTCCTCACGGCAATCCTTTCCCTCCTCGTTCTCTATAAGCTATTCCGCAGAACGACGGATGAGCGCACCGCGCTAAGCGTCCTGTTCCTCTTCGCCATCGCCCCTTGGCACATCATCCTTTCCCGCTGGGGGCTTGAATCCAACCTCGCCCCGGCATTCATCCTCTTCGGGCTGTACTTCTTCATCCTCGGCGCGGAGAATCCTAGGTATTTCATCCTCTCCGCTTTATTCTACGGGCTTTCCCTGTATTCCTACGCCACGATCTGGCTAATCGTTCCCTTCATTCTGCTGCTCCAGATCATCTATTTCATTCTCTATAAAAAAATTCGTCTTTCGAAATACACAGTCATCGCAGGAGCCGTCCTCATTCTCCTCGCGCTGCCGCTCGTTCTTTTTCTGCTCGTCAATAAAGGCATCATCAGCGAAATCCGCCTGCCGTTCATTTCAATTCCCAAACTGCTCGCTTTCCGGGGCGACGAAGTCTCCTTTGAAGACATCAAGGAAAATGCGCTCCGGCTATGGAACCTCGTGATCATTCAAGATGACGCCGAGCGGATATGGAACTACGCGCCCTTCTACGGCTTATATTACAAGCTTTCCGCGCCATTCTGCCTCGCCGGGTTCATCTGCTGCATTCATCAGTTCATCGGACACACTCAAAGGAAAGAAACGGGCATTGAATTTCACCTGTTCCTGCTGCTCCTCGCAGGCACGGCGCTCGGATTATTGATTCCCGCCTGCACAAACCGGGTAAATCTTATCTTCATTCCGCTCATCTCTTTTTCCGCCATCGGAGCATACGCCGTTTTCAACGCGATAAGCCCCAAGGTCCTGTGGATTCCTGTGCTCGTCTACGGCGCATTCTTCGTGAATTTCGAACGCTATTATTTCACGGAATATAGAACGATGATCAACGACAATTTCTGCACTGGAATAAAGGATGCGGTCGCGGTCGCCATGGCACGTGCAACACCGTCGCAGATCATCAACGTGACGCCAAACGCAAGCTACCCGCGGATCCTGTTCTTCTCGAAAGAAAATCTGGAAGAATACCTCGCGACAGTCCGCTACACCAATTATCCGAGCGCCTTCCTGAACGTTTCCGAATTCGGCAGGTTCCGCTTTTATTTTGAAATTTTCAGGGTGGACCCGGGCGCTATCTATATATTGGAGACAAATGAATTCCCTATTCTTTCCGATAACCTGAAAAGCAGCAAGGCGCAGCGTCGGACTTTCGGCAAATACACCGTATATTATCCGTAAACAGCCCCCGATCATGGGGCTATCTAAATCAAAACAAGCCAAACAGAAAAACCAACATATTGCTCACGCTCTTGTTCGGCGATTTTCGAGAATGTGATCCCTCGGGACATTTCCCTGAACGACCGTCGGATTTTTCCATGTCCTTGTCAACGTTTCTAGTCCCCCGTATTTCATAGAGCTGAGCGGGAATTGTTCCAGACTTTGATTCAATTGCTTCCAACGATTGGATTCCTAAACATTACAAGCAAATACAATACTAATGATATGATATCCTGAGCGGAATTCCGGTATGAATTTTGTGGCTCTCGCTTCTTGCCTTTTACTTCATCAATGACTATTTTTCATTTCAAATTTCAAACGCAAGGAGCGGGACAATGACTTCAGTGGCAGATTCCTGGCAGATTCTTGGACAAGTTTTCGCGATCGACGGCGAAACGCCTTTCAGACAAGGTACGGTTAAGATCGTTGACTCTTACAATGGAACGGAATATCGCCTAGGTGAATCCGGGCTTGATTCCACAGGGCATTACGGGGTTACATTCTCTTCTTCTCTATTTCAGCGCGGCGACAGTACGCGATTGAATCCGACTGCCGTAATCCGCGTTTATGATTATCAGGGACGAGTTCTGTTTCAGTCCGATGTCTCCGTCATTTCTTCTGTGAATTACGTGTCCAATATCGTGGTGGTCAGTATGCCCGTTCCCGATACATGGCATGTATATGCCCAGGCTTTCGCGAGCGATGGAAAAACTTCATTCACCCGAGG
>JBAYFD010000171.1:0-4224 GCA_041667365.1 Fibrobacteraceae bacterium
GGCCATCTTTGAGTGACGAACTCCTCAGGAGAGGATATGTCTCCGTATTCAAGCAAAGCTTGAACGGAGACATCATATTGCGATGTGTTATTGACAATTTCATAAAAATGAATTTTTAGAGGTGACCTATAATGTTTCATTACCCATTTCTACCGATTACAGCGGAACGACGGTGAACATTGACTTTGAGCAGATCGCTTCTCAACTTGGAATCGCGGCATCCGGGATCACGGCTTCGATGATTAAGGGCATCAATGCGGACGGTTCCCAGTATACCGGAAATACAGCGGAAGGCGATGCCGGCCATTGGTTCGCCGCGAATGGCGATGTCGTGACCTGGAATGAAACGACGGCTTATATTTTCGCGGAATGGTCGGTGAGTTCGAAGACCGTGAAAATCGGGCATTACCCGGATAAGGTTCTCGATGGTGAAACCTATGTCGTCCGCGAAGCCGTTGTTTCCGGGTCGAAACAGGTCGTGGTGGAATTTAAGATCACCATAGGTACAACGGGCACGACAATTGCCGGAGGTTCCGGTGACCTGCGCCGGAATCTGAGCCTTTCGTATGAAAAAGGACTCATCATCGCTAATTACAGAGTGGAAAAAGCAGGAAAGGTGAAAGTCGGCATCTACACGGGTTACGGAGCTTTGATTACCAATGTAGTGAATGAATACCAGAAAGCCGGTGTTTATTCCAAGCGGATAAATTTTGAAGAGATGAAACTGCCGAAGGGCGTTTATCTTATCCGTCTTTCTTATCCGGGACATTCGGAAACGCGTGCTTCCATCACCGCTTATAAGTAATCGACAAACTCTCTCTCTATCTGCATAAAAGCTCCGCCGTACCCGGCGGAGCTTTACTGTTTATGGTGTATAAACTTTTAGCGCACCGGAATGCTGCGTGTCATTGAAACGTTATTCCCCGTAGCCGTTTTGATGTAGTAGACTCCGCTTTTGAGCGGCTGTCCGCCGTTCATCATCAGTTCGCTTCCGCCATGCGCGGTGCGCTTGTCCAGCAAAGCCCCGTTCAGATCGTACAGGCTACATGTAACTTCCGCTTCCGCCGGGTAATTCAGATGGACTGATAATTGTTTCGCGGCATTGACGCTGTAGCGTGTCATTCCGTCGGCGGGCTTTGCCTTTATGGAAGTCGTCCCTCCCTTTAGAGCGGCGTCGAACCAGTCGATGTTCATAAGATAATCGCTCGTTCCGGAATAGGCGAGCTTTATCGTCTGTGCGCCGGCGGGTAAGGATACGCTTACGGAATCCATATACCAGTCGTGCCATCCGGTGGATTTCGTGACGTCCGTGACGACCGTTCCGAGCGCATTGCCCGCGTCGTTCTCAATAGTGATCGTGTCGGTTTCCGTCGCGGCGCTTGCGATGCGGAAATGGAAAACGTATTCCCCGGCCTTGGCCGCGTTCAGCCGATATGCCGTCCAGTCCCCGGAATTGATGTAGCCGATATTGATTGTGCCCGGACTGTCCGCATCCTTCTGGATGCCGCTCATCGCTGTGTAATTTTCGGCTTCCACTTTTCCGGGGATCGCCGCCGCTGTTGTATCCTGGTGGAGAATTGCCAAGGAGCCATCAAAATCATAAGTTCCGTTCTTTGATGTCACGTATGTGCCCGCGGTGTTTCCATAGCGGATCTTTAATGTATCGCCGCTGAGGGAGGTGACTGCGGCGTAGGTGAGCTTTCCGCCTTTCCAGGTGAGGGAATCGATGATGAAGTTTCCGCGCGCACGGATTCCTTTGATATAGCCCGCGGACCATGTGGAGGGGAGCGCCGGTAATAATTCAATTTCGCCGTTCTGACTTTGTACAAGCATTTCGTTGATCCCGGAAACCGCGCCGAAATTGCCGTCGATCTGGAATGGCGGGTGAGCGTCGAAAAGATTATTGTAGGTCTTGTCCGGGGTGAGCAACAACTTTATGAGCTTGTAGGCGTGATCGCCATCGTCGAGGCGCGCCCAGAAGTTGATTTTCCAGGCGAGCGACCATCCCGTCGCATCGTCGCCGCGTTCGGCGAGCGTCACTTTCGCCGCCGCCGCTAATTCAGGCGTTCCGCGGACGGAAATCTGATTGCCCGGGAATAGCCCGTACAGATGCGATACATGGCGGTTCTTGTCCGAAGGATTGTCCCAGTCATCGAACCATTCTTTGATCTGTCCATACTTTCCTATTTGCGTCGGGACTAGCTTTGCGAGGGCCGCCTTCAGTTTTGTACGCAAATCGGAATCTTTGCCGAGAATCTCCGCGGCTTCGATCGTTTCCGTGAACACATCGCGGATGATCTGATTGTCCATCGTAGGACCGAAACAAGTCCAGTATCCTCCGTGCTGAATTTCAGGGGATGCGCTGGGCGCTGTGACAAGATAGCCTTTGCCGCTCACTGTTTCCGTGACCATGCTATTTAAAAAGAACTGCGCAGCTCCTTTCATCGTCGGATAAATGCCGGCGAGGTAGTTTTGATCCGGGTTGAACATGTAATGTTCCCAGAGCTGCGCGACAAGCCAGCCGCCGCCTGTGGGCCAGAGACCCCATTGCCCGTCTATGGGGGCAGTGTGATTCCAGAGATCGGTGTTATGGTGGAGCACCCAGCCTTCGCTCACGCCCCAGTGTTCTTTTGCGGTCAGGGTTCCCTGGGGAACGAGCGAGTTCACTTTTTCAACGAATGGTTTGGCGCATTCCGCGAGGTTCGCCGTTTCGGTCATCCAGTAGTTCATCTCCAGGTT
The DNA here is from genome assembly GCA_041667365.1 of Fibrobacteraceae bacterium. Taxonomy (GTDB): domain Bacteria; phylum Fibrobacterota; class Fibrobacteria; order Fibrobacterales; family Fibrobacteraceae; genus JBAYFD01. The sequence continues at coordinate 2,740 of JBAYFD010000171.1, forward strand.
GATGTTCGTCGTATATTTGCTTCCCCAGGTGGGGTACGTATCTTTGTTCCAGATGCCTTGGAGGTTCGCCGGCTGAGAGCCTTCCCGGGAGCAGGAAATCATCAGGTAGCGCCCGAATTGGTAATAGAGACGCACGAGTCCGGGATCATTGGAGGTGCTGAACTTTGAAACGCGCTCATCTGTGGTCAGGTTCTGCGTCGTTTCTGTTCCGAGGTTCAGGTCCACGCGGTTGAATAGCGCTGTGTAATCTTTCTGCTGATTCTGGAGCAACGTCTCGTAAGTCTTTGCCGCGGCGGCGTTGAGCGCTGCGGTCGCCCGGGTTTCCTGATTCCCGGAAACGTCGTTGTATGCGGTGAAGTTCGTCGCGATGGTGAGGAGCACGGTCGCGCTGTTCGCCCCCGAAACCGTGATTTTGTTGCTGCCGGCGCTTACTGTGCCGCCGTCCGCTTTCACAATAAGGCGGTTCTGATACTTGATGGCGTCGACTTTCGCGTTCAGCACTAGAATGTTATTCGCCGGGGTGGATTGCGTCGTCCCGCCGAAGGGCGCGTCCATCGAAGCGCTGAATGAAATTTTGCCGGCGGCGCTTGCGGTGAGGCGGACGATGATGACTTTGTCCGGGTAGCTTGCGAAGTATTCGCGGGTGTAGGTTACACCGTTGTAGACATAGCTCGTTTTCGCGATCGCCGTTTTCAGGTTCAGCTCGCGGGAATAATTGGTTCCGGTATGCCCTGAAAATTCCAGATAAAGATTCCCGGCGGGAACGAATCTCGCATTTCCGCCGCCGATCATCTTGTTCACTGTGGCATCTGCGTCCTTATAGTTCCCCGCGAAAATCTGGGAGCGCGCCTGTGCGAGATATCTGTAGGCGCCCTCTGCATTGTTCTCGCCCGGGGAGTCGCTCCAGATGGTGCTTTCGTTGAGCCCGATTTTGTCTTTCGCGACGGCGCCGTAGACCATTCCGCCCATGTAGCCGTTCCCGATGGGGATGGCGTTCGTGAACGTGTCTTTTGCATCGGTTGTGTAGCGCAGAATCAGATCATCCGTGCCGCTTCCTGCGAAGCTCACCTGAAAGAAGCAGCACAGAAAGAAACAGAATGCGTAGAAGTATTTTTTCAAAAGCCCAACCATAGTTTTCTCCTCTGTTTTCCCGAACCTCAGGTGAAATTTTTATACAAGGTCATTTATTCACTTGAACTTCCGCGGTAATATTCCTCGCCTTGAGGATGTAGAGACCGGAATGCTTGACAGCGCGATGCACCTGGATGCCCGGGGCTTCCGCTGCATTGAGCGACACGTTTCCGAGATAATTTCCCTGTGCGTCGAAGATGCGGTAAGTCCCTGCGGAAAGTCTGCTTGTCGGGCTAGCCGCGATGCGCGTCGTTCCGTCGCTGAACGTGATCTTGTCGATGTTCACGTAACTGCCGGTGATGGCAATTTTCAGAACGTGCGTCCCTGCGGCGAGCGTCTTGGTCGTGCCGCTGA
>JBAYFD010000172.1:0-4223 GCA_041667365.1 Fibrobacteraceae bacterium
AGCGCTAAGCCTCACGGCCGGATGAGCGTTCCACGCCAAGTTTCAAAGAAGTCCCGGAGCAGCGGCTCCGGACTTTTTTTGTATTCCTCAGCGATTTCCGCAATCGGACGGCCGGAGCGGTAAAGTTCGCGGTAAGCGCGGTCAATGGCGACGATGCGGCTCTCCGGAAAAAGATCCGGATATTTGCGGAGCGCGTGCAGGTTGAGCCCCGCCCATGCAAGGGGAGAACCTAAGGCCCGGCTCGCCGGAGGAACGTCCCGGTCGACTTTGAGCATCGCTCCCACGAAGCTATAGGCGCCGACGGTCATGCACTGCGATATTCCGGCCTGTCCGCCGACCGTCGCGTATTCTCCGATGTGAACATGCCCGCCCATGTCCACGCGGTTCGAGATGACGGCGAAGTCACCGATGCGGCAATCGTGAGCGACATGAGTATAGGCCATGATGAGCACGGAGTTTCCGACGCGGGTCTCACCCGTGGCCGCCGTGCCGCGGTTGAGCGTGCAATACTCGCGGATCGTGCAGTTTCCGCCGATGACAAGACGGGTCGGTTCCCCGGCATATTTGAGATCCTGCGGGGCGCCCCCGAGGACGGAGCCATCGCCGACGACCGTGCCGTCGCCGACGGAAGTCCATGAACAGACGTGCACACGGCTCTGAAGAACAACGTTCTCGCCAAGTTCCGCTCCGTCATCCACAACGCACCAAGGGCCGACACAGGCGCTATCCGGGACTTTCGCCGAGGGAGAAACATAAGCGGAAGGATGAATCATGGCGACGAATATATATATTTGCGCCAAATGAGCGTAATCCTTTTAGGAGTGCTGACCGCGCTTTACGCGGGTCTGATGCTGTTTTTCACCATCGGACTTCTGCGCGCGAAGCGACCGGATAAACGGAACATCGAATTGAAAACCGTGTCGTTAGTTGTGCCTATCCGGAACGAAGCTCCCTGCGTCCTGAAAACGCTGGAGGCGATCGCCGCCCAGGATTACCGAGGGGAATGGGAAGCGATCTGCGTGGACGACCGTTCCACGGACGAAACTCCGGCGATTCTTGAAAAATTTGCAAAGACACACCCCCGGTTCACCGTAGTGCACGTGCCCATCGACTCCCCGTACCTTGAAAGCCCCAAGAAGCGGGCGCTCGAGACAGGATTCAAGATCGCAAAAAATGAAATACTGATGACGATGGATGCGGACAGTCTTCCTCCGGAAGGCTGGGTGACATCGATGATGGCCTGTTTCCGCGGAAACGTCGCCATCGTGCAAGGTCCCAAGCAGAACATCGGCGGGAACGGGCTCGTCTACGGATATCAGAAACTCGAGACCCTCGCCTACACCTGCATGGAAGCGGCGGGATTCAGCCTCGGAATGCCGATGGTCGCAAGCGCAACCGCCCTCGCTTACAAAAAGGAACTGTTCTTCAAGGTCGGCGGTTTCGGAGAACTGGTGCACCTGTCCTCCGGGGATGACGATATGCTCGTGCACAAGATGATCCAGGTGCCGGGCACGGGTTTCCGCTACAACCTCGACCCGGAGGCGATCGTCGACACGGCCCCGGTGGACAGGCTCCGCGGGCTCCTGAATCAGCGCGCCCGGTGGTCCAGCAACGGCACCCGTTATACGAATCACGCCTATACATTTTTCCTGACGCTGATTTACACATTTTTAGTCTGGCTGTGCATCAGCCCGTGGCTCGCGCTGTTCCTGGGCTTTCCGTGGAGCTGGTTCCTCGTGCCGTTCGCGGTCAAGGTCGCCGCTGACATTCTTTTCCTTACGACGGGAGCGATCCGGCTTAGAAGCACGCGATTCCTGAAAGCGCTCCCCTACACGGAACTGATGCAGATCCCAATCATCGTGCTCGCCGTGCCGCTCGGAGTCCTGCGGTTCTTCAAATGGAAATGATTTTCAGTTTTTGATCTGTGACGCGGCCCAGGTGACCGCGTCTTTTTCGTTTGTGATTTTGCCGTCGAGCTGGAGTTCAAAGCTCATGCGGATAAGTTCGCCCATCCGCTTACCGGGTTTGAGTCCGAGTTCAAGCAGCGCCTTGCCTGTGAGGTAAGCCTCCGGCGCGGCGTTCCATATCGCGGAATCTTCGGAAATCTTATGGAGGGCGTCATAGAATTCCATACGGAATTTTTCCGGAGTCCCGGGCAATGCGCGGCAGAATTCCGCGGCGAGGGAAAGTCCCTTGAGCGGGACGGACAGGCGGCGAAGGAACGCCGCGTCAAATGCGCCGCCGTTTTCACGGAAATGAGAAAGGAGCTCAGACGCTTTTTCCCAGAGGACGGGAACGTCCCGGAGGAGCGTGATTTCATTCGTCATCCGCGACAGCACGCCCGCGACTTCCGCCTTACTTTCCGCACCGGAAAGAAGCGCGGCAAAGGCGAGGACCGGGCGCCGCGCCTCAGGAATGTCCGGAAGGCGTCCAGAAATGGCATCGAGGAACGTCCCGAGGGCGTTGAAATCGCCGTCTAGCCCCCGGATCTCGGGGAAGAACCGGGCAAGATCCATTTCGCAGAAAGCCTTCAGGCCGAGCGAAGGCTCCCCCGGTTTGAGAAGCCATTTTTTGAATTCTTCGTAAATGCGTTCGCAGGAAAGATCTTCCAGGGAAAGCGAGCGGCAGAGCGCCGCGGTCTCCGGAGCGAGGCGGAGCCTGAAGCGGGAAGCGAACTGAACGCCGCGGAGAATGCGGAGCGAGTCTTCCGAGAACGCCGGGGAGACGTGGCGGAGAATTCCGTTTCTGAGATCGTCGCGGCCATGGTAAGGATCGCAGAGCGTGAGCGCCGGAAGTTCCATTCCCATCGCGTTGATGGTGAAATCCCGGCGGAGGGCCGCTTCCGCAAAGCTCAGGTTGAGATGCGTCTGCACCAGGAAGCCGCGGTGACCCTGGCCGATTTTGTTCTCCGTGCGCGGAAAGGAAAAGTCGAGGTCGAGCCCGCGGCACGCGAGATGAATGACGCCGAACGCCTTGCCCACGAGATTCGGACGCCCGTAGCGGCGGAGAATTCCGAGGAGGGCATCTTCGGCGATGTCATAGACTTCGACGTCGTAGTCCCTGCAGTCCCTCCCGAGAAGCGCATCGCGGACGAAGCCTCCCACGAGATAAGAGCGCCCGCCCGCAGCCTGAATTTCCTGCGAAATACGGAACAGACGTTCCGGGACTTCGGGAGAGAAAGGCTTTCCATCGATCGTTTCCATCATTTATCCGTAACAGCGGGGAAATCCGCGGCAGACGAAGACAGAAGCGTGCCGGAGGAAGAAGAGAATCCGGCGGAAAGCGAAGAAGACGGTATCGCCGCGGACGATGAACTTGACGGAATCCCCTTTTTCGTTTTAGAAGAATCTTTTTTGGATTCTTCATAAAGTTCGTAGATGCTTTTTTTCACTTTGTTCGTGAGCGTATCGGATTTTGCGTACTCTTCCTGCTGCGCCTTGCAGTCCCGGAGTTCGTCTTCCAGCCACGCGCGCTGATCCGCAGACTGGCCCAGATGGTCGAGGCGGTACTGGATTTCCGCGCACACGGGCTTCTGCCGCTGGGAAGCGCAGCCGATGAGCAGAAGCACTAAGCAGAAAAAGAAAATTTTACGCATAAATTTATCTTCAATGAACAATCAGCAATTTGCCCGTCTTTTTCTTGCTGCCTTTGGCGACAAAGTAATGATATACGCCCGGAGCGACGAGGTCCCCGGAACGGTCGCGCCCGTCCCATTCAAGACGGCCTCCAAGAAGATCGTTCCCGCGGAAAGAGCGCACCAGATGCCCTCCGGCATTATAGATCAGCACGGACGCATCCTCGGAAATATTTTCAAAGATGACCGCGGACATCTGTTTCGGAAGGAACGGATTCGGATAGACCTTCACCGCAGGGGCGCCCGATTCCATATAGCCGGAAGCATCCCGCAGATCCGTACGCGCATAGCGTGAAATTCCATCGCCATGTATGAACCAGATATGCCCTTTGACCGGATCTATACCGAGATTATAGACGATGTCGCTCAGCATTCCGCTCTGCATCGTAAAATTCCGTGCAGTGAGGGTATCCGGGCTTTTACCCGTAAAGGACAACATGTAAGCGCCCTTATTAAGCGTCCCTATCCACAGACGGCCCTGCGCATCTATCTGAAGCGATGACAGGCTCGCGTTCTGATAACCGGAAATTTTAAGGGGCGTCTGCATCGAGTCCATTCCCGCATCCCAGTAACCGGGAGCGGAAGCGGA
>JBAYFD010000173.1:0-4208 GCA_041667365.1 Fibrobacteraceae bacterium
CCGCTCTCGGGCTGGCTCAAAGCGACGTTCACCGGAGTTCCCTTCACGGACTCCCCGGTATGGGAAACGAAAAAGATGTTCCGCGCGGGCGTCATCACGGGCGCGGTATGCATGTTCATCGTCGGCGCAGGGCTTATGTATCTGCTCGGGCCGCGCATCTGGGGTTAATTTATGCTTCATAACTGGATAGACATTTTTTGCCTCTGCGTTTTCGGGCTCTTCTTTTTTCTCGGGGTATGGTCCGGACTGCTGAAAAGTCTTTTTCGCCTTGCGGCATGGGCTGCGGGAGCGCTCGGCGCTTATTTCGCAAAAGACATCGCCGGCGGTTTTCTGCGCGCGAACTTTCAGCTCGATGACATCTCGCTTTCGATTCTCTGCGTCATCGCGGGCTTCCTCATTCCGTTCATCATCATTTCCCTGCTCGGGCATTTCATGGACAAGGCGATGAAAAATTCCTCCCTGAGCGGAATGAACCGGCTCGGCGGCGGCGTCTTCGGTCTTTTCAAAGCCATCATCCTGTGTGCACTCGCGCTGAGCGTTCTCCACGTGCTGCCCCTCCGCGGGGAGCTCAAAACGACGCGGAACGCATCCGCGTTCTACTCCGCATACCGTTCCGGTCTGAATGTCTGCGGGCTTGACATCCCTGATGGCGACACGCTCGAAAAACAGATTACAGATAAAGTCACTACCGGAGTGAAAAACGCCACGGCAAAGGCATCGGACACCGTCGTGAAGCAGACAAAATCTGCGCTCGCCGCCGGAGCGGACTCCGCGAAAACCGCACTAAAAGAAAACTCACTAAAAGAAAAACAGGCAGGCCGCACCGAAATGAAAAAGGGCACAGCGGCAAAACCGGATTTCACGGAAACAAAGGAAAAATCTAAAGCGAAGCGGAACGCAACCGCGAAAAAGCCTTCCGTGCCGAAGAAATAATTTCTTCTTCATTCTCCACCCGCCCGCCGCGCATCACGAAATTTCCATCGCACAGCACGGAATCTACGGCACGGCTGTCCGCGCTGTAGACCCAGTCCGAAATCAGATTCGAGCCAGGAACTAACCGCTCATTTTCCAGATCGACGAGTATCGCATCCGCGAGCTTTCCTTCCGCGATCTCGCCCGCATCAATACCGTAGGCCTCGGCTCCGTTCTTCGTCGCCATTTCAAAGACCTTGGAAGCGGGCAGCGTTTCCGGATTTCCGGAAGTCACCTTCGCAAGAAGCGCGGCGAGTTTCATTTCCTCGCGCATGTCAAGATTATTGTTCGATGCGGCGCCGTCCGTGCCGAGCGCGACGCGGATTCCTGCGCCGAGGACAGCCTGCGCCCGGAAACTTCCGCTAGCGAGTTTCATATTCGAAGCCGGACAATGGACGACGGAGACCCCGCGTTCCCGGAGAATGGATATGTCCAGGTCGGAGAGATGCACCGCATGAGCGGCGATCGTGCGCGGCGTGAGAATTCCACGGGAGTCGAGATATTCCACCGGAGATTTTCCACCCGTGGGCGTGCGGCTGCGGATAGCTTCGTCCGCCGTTTCAGACAAATGAAGATGCAGTTTCAGATCAAGTTCTTCCGCAATGTCCGCGCAACGGCGGAAAAGTTTTTCCCCGACCGTATAAACGGAATGCGGCATCACGGCGAGGTTCACGCGCGGAGAATAGTCCCTGTAATGCGCGCGCAGAAATTCGAAATTCAGTTCGGAATCATCAACGAGTCCCTCCGCGAACGTGACGCCGACCGTCGCGCGGATTCCCATTTCTTCCGCGGCGCGGATGGTCGCTTCGCGGAACCAGTACATATCGGAAAAAAACACCGTACCCGATTTGATCATTTCAAGAATCGCGAGACGCGACCCGGCGTAAACCGCCTCCGCATCCAGCCTCTTTTCCATCGGCCAGATCCATCCGGAGAGCCATTTCATCAGGGGAAGATCGTCCGCGGCACCGCGGAAAAGTGTCATCGCCGCATGCGTGTGCGCGTTGTAAAATGCGGGGAGAACCGCGAAATGAGAGCAGTCAACGATTTCCGTGCCCTGCGGAATTTCCGCCGCGGAAATTTTTCCGGGAAGGGCGATGCGTTTAAAACGGTTGCCTTCAATGAGAATATCGGCGCGGGAATTTTTATGCCGCACATCTTTTAAAAGAATACTCATAGCAGTCCCTTGACGAATTTCACGAGATTCAGCATTTCAAAAAATCCGCTCTTGAGAAATTCCCAGCCGGCGTGGAATCCGAGCCCGGCAGAAATCAATATCCAGAACACAAGCGCGATATTCAGGAACAGGATCATCGCATAAGAAAACACGTAGCCATAAACTTTGAGGTCCGTCTGCCGCAGGCGCGCTTCCATAAACACGGAATGCAGGTGAAACAGAAGAAAAAAGCCGATGCATCCGTCGATCACAGGGAAAGCCGATTTCTTTGCGAACAACTTTATAAGCAATGCGATGAGCGCGAACAGCGGAACGGAATAGGGCGCGAGACAGATCAGCGGATTTCCGCGGCCCGTATATTCCACTTCGCCGCCGGAGTCCGCGCTCGCGGAAAAAGAACGGATCCGGTTCAGAAAGAGAATGTTGAATACCGTATGATTGAGTTCATGGCAGAACGTCTGCGCGAAATCGACGCTACGCCCGATGATGCGGAAAAGAATGACGACCGCGATATAAATCGCAGCTCCGATGCCCACATAGGAAAAAGCGCGCATCTGCGCGGCAAGATGGCCAAAGCAGTGATACACGGCCAGTCCGTAGCCCGCGGAAATAAAAAGCAGGGGAAGGGCGAGGAACGTGAAAATCAAAATTCGCATAAGGGTGGATTCAGCGCGCCATGTCGAGTTTCTTCAAGTCTTCGCGGGTCTTTTCATCTTCGACCCGGAAGCTGTCGAGGCGCGCCTTCGTGCGCTCGATCTGCGCCTGATACATATTGATCTGCTGTTCCTTCTTCGCATTTTCGCGGAGCGTCTTCGCGTCCGACGGATCGTTTCCGGAACAGGCGGAAAGCAGAAGCGCGGCAAGAATGACGAGTGCATATTTCATAAAGGGACCTCAACCTGAACGATATACGGAAATATAACTATCTTCAATGTATGAAAAAATCCGTGGAATTGATGCTCCCCGTGGGTGACCGCGAAATGTTCTATGCGGCCGTGGCTTCCGGGGCGGACGCCGTCTATTTCGGAGTTCCCCATTGGAACGCCCGCGGGCGCACGGAAGACTTTACCGTCGAAGACGTCCGGGAGTTCATCCGATACGCTCACCTGCGCGGCGTGCGCGTATTCCTCGCGATGAACATCCTGATTTTCGAACGCGAAATGGAAAAGCTCCCGGCGTTCCTCGCGGAGCTCATCGCCTGCGGGCCAGATGCGTTCATCATCCAGGACGCAGGCCTCGCGCGGATGGTGAAGGCGATCGCGCCTTCACAGGAAATTCACGCATCGACGCAGATGACTCTCGCGAGCGCGGAATCGATCAACTTTATAAAGCAACTGGGTTTTTCGCGGAGCGTGCTTGCCCGCGAGCTCTCTATCGCGCAGATCAGAAAGATCCGCGAAAACACGGACATGGAACTCGAGGCGTTCGTACACGGCGCTCTCTGCGTCTCTTACAGTGGGCAGTGCCTCACAAGCGAAAACTTCGGCGGACGTTCCGCAAACCGTGGGCAGTGCGCACAAAGTTGCAGGCTTCCCTACCGCGTCTTCGTGGACGGCGAAGAAGCGAATCTGCATCACAGGCATTTCATCTTCAGCCCGCGCGACCTCTGCGCGCTCCCCGTGCTCGGGGATCTCAAGGAGGCGGGCGTCATCTCTTTTAAAGTCGAAGGGCGCCTGAAAAGTCCGGAATACATCGTCGCAGTCGCTCGCGCATACCGCGAAGCCATTGACACGGGGCGCGTTTCCGCGGAAAGGAAAGAACCGCTGGAAGTCCTGTTCTCCCGCGGACTCGGCACCGGATTTCTGGAAGGCCTCGACAACCAGAAGCTCGTGGACGGCGCATTTTCAAACCACCACGGCGAATACCTCGGCACGGTCCTTGAATCGCGGCGAGGCGCAGTCACCCTCCGCACAAACGCACACGTGCTCCCCGGCGACGGAATTCTTTTCGAATCCGTGGAACGCGGAGTGAGCTTCGGATCGCGGCTTTACGGCGCAAAGAACGACCGCGGATTACTTTATCTTGAATTCGGCAATGATTTTGACACGCGACGCGCAGC
>JBAYFD010000174.1:0-4199 GCA_041667365.1 Fibrobacteraceae bacterium
CTTCGGCGCAGGGGAATGCGGCCACGGCGCGTTCATCAGAACAAATTTTCCCCGCGGGTGCGCGCTTCATCAATTCCGATTTTCGCCGTTTTCCGCGACGCGTTCTTTTGCTCGTTCCGCAGGAATTCCTGATGTTCCCGGAGTTCTTTCAAATACACATCCCGTTTTCTCGGATTCGTACAACGTTCTGCGATGATCGCGCACTGGCCCGCGTCGGACGTGTAGATTACAGGGCCGTCGCTTTCGGGGGCGATCTTCACCGCCGTGTGAATGGCGGAAGCCGCGGCGCCGCCTACCATAAGCGGAACGGTGATGCCTTCGCTCCTGAACGTCTTCGCGACAGTCACCATTTCATCGAGGCTAGGCGTAATGAGCCCGGAAAGTCCGACGATGTCCGGCTTGTGTTCCTTGACCGCTTCGATGATCTTTTCGCAGGGCACCATCACGCCCAGGTCAATCACTTCAAAGTTGTTGCACGCGAGCACAACGCTCACAATATTCTTGCCGATGTCATGCACATCACCCTTCACGGTGGCGATCACGACCTTGCCCGACTTGGAGGATTCGCCCTTAACTTTAGACGCTTCGATATACGGGAGCAGCACAGCCACGGCACGCTTCATCACGCGGGCGCTTTTCACTACCTGCGGCAGAAACATCTTTCCTTCGCCAAAAAGCCTTCCGACTTCGTTCATGCCGTCCATCAGCGGTCCTTCGATCACCGCCACGGGATTTTTCAATTCCACGCGGAGCGCATCCACGTCCGCCTCGATGAATTCGTCTACGCCTTTCACCATCGCATGCTGCACGCGGCTTGCCAGCGGTTCATTCCGCCAGGCGAGCGCATCACCGTTCCCGGCCGTTCCCGTTTTGCGGTCACGCACAGTTTCCGCATAAGCGAGCAGCCGTTCCGTCGCATCTTCCCTGCGGTTGAAAATCAAATCCTCAATGAGGCCGCGCTCTTCCTGCGGAATGTCCTCGTACACCGGGAGCACGCCCGCATTCACGATACCGAAATCCATGCCTGCCTTCGCCGCGTTGTAAAGGAAGCAGGAATGCATGCTCTGACGGATGGCGTTGTTGCCTTTGAACGCGAAGCTCAGGTTGCTCACGCCGCCGACGACATGGGCATAGGGCAGATTCTTTTTAATATAGCGACAGGTTTCGATATAATCCTTCGCATAGTCCGCGTGCTCGGCCATCCCCGTTCCGATCGTGAGGATGTTCGGGTCGAACAAAATATCCTCCGGCGGAAAGTCCAGCCTTTCCGTGAGGAGTCTGTACATCCGTGTGCAGACTTCCGTACGGCGGGCGTAAGTATTCGCCTGTCCCTTTTCATCGAAAGCCATGCACACCGCGGCAAAGCCGTGGCGGCGGACTTCTTCCGCCTTGTGCAGAAATTTCTCTTCGCCTTCCTTGAGGCTTATGGAATTGACGATGCCTTTGCCCTGCACGCACTCCATGCCCGCGAGGAGCACTTCCCAGCGGGAGCTGTCGATCATCACCGGACACTTCGCGATTGACGGCTCGGACATCAGCAGGTTCAGAAAATGGACCATCGTCGCCTTGGAATCGATCATGCCGTCATCCACATTCACATCGATAAGCTGCGCGCCGTTCTCCGCCTGAGCTACGCCCACGTTCACCGCTTCGGAGAAATTCTTTTCGCGGATGAGCTTCGCGAATTTCGCGGAACCCGCGATGTTCATCCGTTCGCCGATGTTCACAAAACGGCTCCCGGGCGCGACATCCAAAGGATCCAATCCGGAAAGGAGCAGATGATGCGACGCCGCTGGAATTTTGCGCGGAGACTTCCCTGCGACCGCCTTCGCCATCGCGCGGATAGTATCCGGGTCCGTGCCACAGCAACCGCCCACCACGTTCACAAGGCCTTCGTCCGCAAAACGGCCAATCCAGCCCGCCATCATTTCGGGAGTCTCGTCGTAACCGCCGAACTGGTTCGGAAGACCGGCGTTCGGATGCACCGTCACGCGGACGGGCGAAGTCTGCACGTCGCGCAGATGCGGAAGCATGTCCTTCGCCCCGAGCGCACAGTTGAAGCCGATGCTGAAAATCGGATACCCGGAAAGGCTGTGCATAAAGGCGCGCGCCGTCTGCCCGGAAAGGAGGCGTCCGCTCGCATCGGTAATCGTCCCCGAAACGCAGACCGGGCAAAGGCTCCCGCGGCGTTCACACTCCTGCATAATCGCGTAAATGGCCGCCTTGCAGTTGAGCGTATCAAACACCGTTTCCACGAGCAGGATGTCCGCGCCGCCGTCGAGAAGACCGCGGGCCTGTTCGCCGTAAGCCTTCACCAAATCCAGGAACGTAACCGCGCGGAACGCCGGGTCGGAGACATCGGGCGACATGCTCGCCGTCCTGGAAGTCGGCCCCATCGACCCCGCGACAAAGCGACGCCGGGGTTCAACGCCGCGCGTACGCTCCTCCGCATAAATTTTTTCAACCGCGCCGCGGGCGACGCGCGCACCGGCGACGTTCATATCGTAAGCCCTGTCCGCAAGCTTATATTCCGATTGCCCGATCGTCGTCGCGCCGAAGGTGTCCGTTTCGATGATATCCGCGCCGGCTTCGAGGTACGCATAATGGATGAGCTGAATCTTTTCCGGAGAAGTCAGTGGTAGAACGTCATTGTCGCCCTTGAGATCCACGGGATGATTCCTGAACGCTTCGCCGCGGAAATCCGATTCCGTGAGATGCAACCGCTGCACCATGGTTCCGAACGCACCGTCAAGCAGAAGGATCCGCTTTTCGCAAGCCGCCGCGAGCGCAAGATAAGAGTCGGAATACGGGATTTTCACCGGGGTTCTCCTTAATTAGGCCTATTCAATCTATGCATAGTTTCGTATTTTTGCATAATAATAAAAAATTTTGAAATCCTTGCAACCCTCTTTTTTCCACAGGCATCCAAAGGATGATGAACGAGAAAGCGATCATTCAGCAACTCCGCTCAGGAGACATCCAGGCCTTGAAGGAAATCTGGGACGCGAGCAGCACGAACGTGCTGAATCTCGCATTCCGGATGCTTCTCGACCGGGACAGCGCCGAAGACATCCTCATGGACGTTTTCGCGAACCTCCCGGACGCGATTGCGAATTTTCGCGGCGAGTCATCGCTGTCCACCTGGCTTTACAGGCTCACGAAAAACGCCTGCCTGATGAAGCTCCGGAGCGGAAAACGTCACTTGGAGATCATCGACGGGAACCGCGGCGAAGTATCGGAATATTCCGTAGGCGCCGACACTCCGGAGATGTCCTCCATCGATTCGGAATCCCTGCAGCGCGGGCTTGCCGTGCTCACCCCTGAGGTACGCAGCCTGCTCTGGCTCAAGGACGCCGAAGGACTCGACTTGAAATCGCTCACCGCTATTTTCGAAGCGCCGGAAGGCACGCTCAAGGCGCGGCTTTCCCGGGCGCGGGCTCAGGTACGGAGTATGTTACAAAAGGAGATGAGCTATGCCTGAAGTTTTCGACTTTTCCAAAATGGCGAAAATCACGCCCCGCGCGGATTCGTGGGATAAAGTCGCAGCGCGCATCCAGGCGAAGAAAGCGCGGAAAATTCTTCCGTTCCGTTTATTTTCTTCCCTTTCCGTCGCCGCGAGTCTTTTCCTCATCGCCGGAGCCCTTTTCCTCGGACTCCAGGCGGACGCAAATCTGATCCCGTCAAGCACGGGCACCGCAGACAGTACCGAAAATCTTTCCTGGTATTCGGAACTCGGTTCCGGCGAAGCCGTAGATTCATTCTCCACGCCGATCGACAATTACTTTAAATAAGGAGAATTGTACTATGAGTCACGCAAAAATTCTTATCGCCTGCGGCATCATCCTCGCCGCAAGCGTGGGATTCTTCGCAGGGTCCTTCGCTTTCAAAGATCCTTTCCATTTCCACGGGCCGAAGCCGGACACAATGCAGCAGATGGATCCGGATGCCCAATGGAACGGGCACCACAAAGAGATGCGCGGAATGCTTTCCAAAGAGCAGCTCGACTCCACCCTGGGACTTTCCAAAGAACAGATCGCGCAGATGGACGCTCACAGGACTGCCGCGGATTCCGCAATCAGGGCCCTCCGCAAGCAGATCCGGACTGCGGAAATCAAGCTCCACGACATCCTCGGCGCGGACAACATTTCAGAAACGGATCTGCAGGCTGTGCGCACGGAACTCATCTCGCTCAATCAGCA
>JBAYFD010000175.1:0-4133 GCA_041667365.1 Fibrobacteraceae bacterium
GCTGTGATGAGGTTTCCTATTGGAGTCAGTTTTTCTATTTTATGCGCACGGTAAAATTTTTAAGTTTATCGCCAACAAGAGGATGATATGAATATCAAGATGATTCTCGCCCTCGGCATTTGCTCTGCGGCATTGATCGGTTGCAATGAGATGGGCTCCACCAAGTCGAAGCTCGTCACTGAAAAAGACAAGTACAGTTACGCGCTCGGTGCGAACCTTGGCTCTCAGGCGAATTTCCGCCTTGTGCAGCATGATTCGATCGACCTTGACCTCAACTTGTTCATTCAGGCTTTCCGTGAACGCTATATGCAGGACAGCGCGAAGTACCTGATGAACGATTCGATGGTGTTCGCCACGCTCAATGACTTCTCCATGAAGCTCCAGAAGGATCGTCAGGCGAAGGATAGCGCCGCGGCAATCAAGAATCTCGCTGATGAAAAGGCGTTTCTTGAAAAGAATAAGACTCAGGCGGGCGTCGTCACCACGGCGAGTGGCCTTCAGTACAAAATCGTCAAGGAAGGCGCCGGTGCCGTTCCTGGCGATTCCTCCATCGTGACCGTTCATTACACAGGAACGCTTCTCGGCGGTAAGGAATTCGACAGCAGCATCAAGCGCGGTCAGCCGGCTGAATTCCCGGTCGGCGCGGTGATTCCGGGCTGGTCCGAAATGCTCAAGCTGATGAAGGTCGGCGAAAAGGTCCAGGCATGGATTCCGAGCGAACTCGCTTACGGTCCCCGCGGCCGTCTTCCGATGATTCCGGGCAACAGCCTCCTGGTGTTCGACGTTGAACTCCTCGGCGTCAAGGCCATGAACGAAAAGCCCGCCGCTCCGGCAGCTCCTGCCGCTCCGGCCAAGACAGTCAAGAAGTAATATTGAATGGATGGGAAAGCCCGCTTTTGGCGGGCTTTTCTGTTTATAAGCGAGATCCCTCTTGCGCCGGCTCTTTTTTCTGTTGCTCTCCCTTGCGCCGTTTCTTTTCACGGCGTGTTTTGAGTCGCATTCGGATGAACTCTCACGCAAGGTCGCCGAACTCAAGGCGACGCGGGATTCCCTTGCCCGTATAGAAGTCGATCTTTACCGCAACCGCTATCATGGGCTTTCTCTTTTTTCGGATACGGTGAAGGCAGGGGAAGGTCTGTTTCAGGTTATGCAACGGATAGGCGTGGATGAAAACCAGCGCCGTCAGATCGTGCTCGCCCTTGAAGACAGTGTCGAACTATCCAATCTCCGCGTGGGCGAAGTGTTTCATATAGCGCAGAACGGAAACGGCGATGTCCAGGTATTCCGGTACGCCCCGAATCCGGCGACGGTTCATTTGCTGTTCCGCAATCCTTATACGCGCGCCTTTGAATACAAGCGAATAGACAAGCCGCTTGAGCGCAGGCAGTCCGTGTTTTCCGGAGTGCTGGAAGACGGCAGCACGCTGAACGGCACTCTCCTCAAGGCGGGGATTCCGCTCCGGATGGCAGGAACAGTGAGCGCCATTCTGCAATGCAAGATTCCCTTCCGCAATGCGCGTGCGGGGGATCATTTCAAGGTGATGCTTGAGGAATCGTTCTTCCAGGATACGCTGTGGATTTCCGGTACTGTACTTTATGCGGAATTCGAAGGCCGCGTCGTCGGACATCACGAAGCGTTCTTTTACGAAGACCCGGATCCCAAAAGCACTTATAACGCTTATTATACGGCGTCCGGCGAAGCTCTCATTTACGACGGTCTGCGCTATCCCCTGGACCGTCTGCACATCACGAGCCCGTTCGGTTACCGCATCCATCCCATTACAGGGCGCTATACGCTGCACAACGGCATTGATTACGGAAGCCCTTACGGCGCGCCGGTGTATGCCGTGGCCGAGGGCAAGGTCGTCACTTCCGGTTACGATGAATTCAGCGGAAACAAGATTGCGATTAAACATTCCGATAATTCCACAAGCTGGTATCTGCACCTCAGCGCCCGTCTCGTGAATGCAGGCGCCAAGGTCAGCCCGCATCAGATGATCGGGCGTGTCGGTACCACCGGACGCAGCACGGGCCCCCACCTGCATTTCGGCTTCACGGACGCGAATGGCCGCTGGATAAATCCGCTGTCCAAGGTGATGATCGCGACGCCTAAACTTTCAGGGGACCGTCTGCTCCGCCTTCAGGCGCAGATCAAGGAAATCCGCAGCGAACTGCGCAAAACGGAAAAGCAGATGCCCCGGGGTTCCGGGGCATCTGCGAACATCAGAGTGAACTCGCGCACCGTGCACAAGGTTCACGGTCGGCGTTAAATACTATTTCGGCAGGGGAAGCTGCGTATGGCCACGTAGCTTGTACATTCCCTTTTTGTCGAGCGAAGGAACGATTGCGGCGCTTGCGCCCTTCATCTGGTATTTTTCTCCAGTCCAGTTAGCGAGTACCTGTGTGCCATAGCCGGCCGTGCGCTTTACGGTGGCCCCTTTTGCAAGTTCCACGGCTTTTGCGAGGGCTGCGTCCGGATCGCTGATTTCATAGTCCGGAAGAATACCGTAGGTATGATAGCTTTTGCCATTCTTGTCAAGGATATGGAGGGATGTGATTCCGGCGATGCCTCCGGCATAAGTCGTCATATAATACTGCCCGATGCCTTTGCCGTAGGAGGTCATTCCGACGACGGGGGCTTGCAGATTCGAGGTGATCGCCGCGGCGAACATCTCTGTGCAGCTTGCGCTGCCAGTGTCCAGGAGAAGCACATAGTAGCGGCCTTTTCCGATGCCGTTCGAACTTGCGATTTCATACGTTGTGTCCATCACCTGTTTCATTTTAACGGAATCAAGGTCTGTTGATATCATGGTGATTGCCGTGTCGTTCTTCGGAAGGAGCATTTCCGCCATGGCAACGCATTTATCAACGCTTCCCCCTCCGTTTCCGCGCAGATCGAGGACTGTTGCCGTGGCGCCTTCCGTTTCGGAAAGAACGCGCTCGAATTCATGATCCGTTCCTTTCGGGTCGGACGTGCTGTCCGTGAACTCCGTGACAGTGATGACAGGAATGCCCTTTATGGAATCCAGGTATACGGTGGGCAGCAGTAACTCTGTTTTTTGGAGGGAAACGGTGAATGCGGAATCCCCACGCTGGAATTCGATGGAGAAAGTCGTTGCCGTGCTGGAATCCACGAGACGCTCATAGGCTTGGTAAGATGAAATGGCGATGGAGTCTACGGAGATGACGGAATCGCCTTTCTGAATTCCAGCGCTTTCCGCGGAGCCGTTCGGATAAACAAGCTTCACTTTGAGCGAAGTATCGACTTTCATGCCGATGTTCGTCTCGCTTTCCGATTGGGTGAGCAGCGTCATGATGTAATTGTAATAAGCCGGTGTAAAGTAACGTGTGAACAGGTCGGACATCTGACTGTACATATAGCGCGTGTCCGCATATTCCTTGCCCGCGTAGACGCTTTTCCCGGCGTATTCCGTATAGTAGGAGCTTGTGGCGAGTTCGGCGTCCGCTTCGTAGTAGAAATACTTGAGCAGCAGGTAATTGTACTCGAATTCGGAGTCGGCGAGCGAGGCTGTGTAACTGGACGACGATGCGTCGGATGTCGAGGAATTTGTCTGGATGACGGCGCCGGAACCGCCGTCTGCAGTGCACGATGAAAGCGATGCCGCGAGAATGGTGGCCATTGCCGCGCAGATGGATAAGCGGACGATTTGAACGGGACGCATGGATTCCTCCGAGTAAATGAAAAATACTGCCGGTAAATATATGCTTTTTGTGACGAGGCGCGTTATTCCTGCGCGGAGGGGATGAACGCTCCGCCGCCGGTTTTGCGTTCCGGGATGGTGGAGTCGGCGGTCAGTGCCGGATTTTGCGGTGTTCCGTTTTTGGAAAGTGTCTTTCCCGTGAGCCTTAACGCTTCCCGGGCGGCGCAGATGATGGCGCTTTCCGTTCCGCAGGCGATGTCCGGCGCGATGCCTGTCCCGTGATAGTTGTTTCCGAGAGGGCTTCGGAACTGCATCTGCGTGATGATGGCGAGCCCTCCGGTGGTGGTCTTCCATGTTCCCTGCCCGATGCCCTTTCCGAATGTAGTGTCTCCGGCGAAGGGAATGCCCGCGTTTTCTTTGAGCGCCGCGGTGAAGATCTCCGCGCAGGACGCCGAATTTCCGTTTGCGAGTA
>JBAYFD010000176.1:0-4104 GCA_041667365.1 Fibrobacteraceae bacterium
AAGGTCGGCGTTTCCGGACACTCCATGGGTGGCTTGAACTCTGAACAGGCGCTTGTGAAGGACAAACGCGTCGCGACAGCGTTCCTCTGCAATAGCGGCGCTTTCGGTGGCACTGGCGGGTTGGACAAGAATACGGCGGGCAAACCCGCGGGCATCATTTATGGCCGCGAAGGAATGGAACGTCCGAATGCGGAAGGGGATTATGCGAATGCGAAAGGCCCCGCTTGGATTTCGATGATGCATAAAGACGGCGTGGAAATGGGACATGGCTCCGGGCCGTGGGAAGGCGCGGATGCCGTTTGCGCCTGGATGCGCTGGCAGATCGGCGGCGATTCCACCATCCGCAAGGATTTCCTTGAGAACGGCGGCAAGTACAATAACAACGGCATTTGGCAAACGCAGTTCAAGAACTGGTGATTTTTGTGTTCGCATCAACCCCGGGCTGTCTAACGCTTGATATGGGATGGCCCGGGGTTCTTTTTACAAGCAGGAAGTTTTATGAATAAATTATTAGCATCCGTAGCTCTATCATTGTTCACGGCTGTCGCAAGTTCCGCGGCGGTGACGGAATTTTATGTTTCTCCCTCCGGGAGTGATTCGAATAAGGGGACGAAGGACGCTCCTTTCAAAACGATTCTCAAGGCGAGGAACGCTGTCCGGGATGTCAATCAGAATATGACGGGCGATATCGTCGTCTATTTGCGTGACGGCACCTATCCGCTGTCGAATACCGTTACGTTCGATAACCGTGACGGCGGCACGAACGGGTTTAAAGTCCGGTATGAAAATTACGGAAGCGAACAGCCTTTCATCACAGGCGGCGTTCCTATAGAAGGCTGGACTTTATATGATGAGCAGAATAATATCTGGTGCGCGAAAGGCGTGAGCGCCCGCTTCCGGCAGTTGTATGTCGGAGGCAAAAAGGCTATCCGTGCGCGCTATCCGAACCTTGAATCCGACGGCTCCCATAACTTTTTCCGCTTGACGAAAGTCGATTCAACGGGGCGCGCGTTCGATGTTTCCAGTTCATATACTGCGGACTGGAAAAATATGAACAAAGTGGAGATGCACCTGATGATCGCCTGGGCCGATGCCGTTCTCCGCATAGAAAAAATTGAGAAAAACGGCACGACATCGAAAGTGATCCCGCAGGATCCGGAGCGTTCGAAACTCTTTAGAAGAAAATATCCGATGCTCGGCACTGCTTTTATGAGTAATCCTCCGAAGCAGCAGTGCTTCTACTTTGAAAATGCTTATGAGTTCATTGATCAGCCCGGGGAATGGTACTTGGACGAATCCGCCGATATCCTTTACTATAAGCCGCGGACGGGCGAATCTCTTACGGGGAGCGTCGTCGTCGCTCCGAATATCGGAACGCTGTTCGAGATCAAGGGCGAAAGCACGAAGAATAAAGTGCAGGACCTGACATTCAAAGGCCTGATTTTTGCGCATTCCAATTATCTGCGGCCGGGCAAGGAAGGATTCCTAGATTTGCAGGCGGGGCAGTTCAACGTCGATGTCCTTGCGGAGAACGGAAACTTGGGCAGTAATAAATTTCTGCTTTGGCGCCCGGATGCGGGGGTCACGGTCACCAATGCGAGCCGCATCGTTTTCGAACGCAACGTGTTCACCCAGATGGCTGCGACGGGATTGGATTTCGTTTCCGGCACGAATGACGATAGAATCGTAGGGAACGTGTTCACGGACATCGGCGGCTCTGGAATATCCATCGGCAAATTCGCCCCGGATTCGGCGACGGAAATTCATGGCGGATATAATCCTTCGGACAAGGATGAAATCTGTACCCGCGATACGATTAAGAATAATCTGGTCACTCATGGGACTACGGAAATTCAGGGCGCCGTGGGAATCGTCGCCGGTTACCCGCGTTACATCGTCATCGAGCACAATGAAGTGGGTTACATGAACTATACGGGCATTTCCGTGGGCTTCGGCTGGACAAAGGGCACTACGGCGATGACCAACAATAAAATCAACTGGAATAAGATCCATAACATTGCGCAGTTGCTCTCCGACGGCGGCGCCATCTACACGCTTTCGAATCAAGGAACTGGATCGGAAATCCAGTATAATTATTCATACGATATTTCCTCTTCCAAGTGGTCCGATTACTGGACGTGCCCCATTTACCTTGATGAAGGCTCCAGTGGATTTACCGTTGCGCACAACGTTGCTGTCAATGCTCCGTCCGGAACGGCCTGCAACCAGTGCGGTTCGAATACGACGACGGATAATGACGGAAAAAATGCGGATGTCATTGCGAAAGCGGGCATTGAGTCCGCTTATGCGGACATTGCGGATATTAAGATTCCGGTGCCGGATTTCTCGAAGATGACGCCGCAGGCTCCTTACAAGGGCGCAATCAGCATTCCCGGGCTTTTGCAGGTGGAGGATTATGATGAGGGCGGTGAGCGGAACTCTTATTATGATGAGGATCCCGAGAATCAGGGAGGCGCTTACCGCGAAGATGCAGTGGATATTTTAGCGACGGACGGCGGCGGCTACGCCGTAGGCTACACCATTGCCGGGGAATGGCTGGAATACACGGTGAACGTGGAAAAGGACGGCTCGGTTGATTTTAAGGCGAATGCCGCGGCGGGGCTCGATGGAGCATCGTTCCGCCTGTTCTTGGACGACCAGCCGGTTACGGATACCGTTAAAGTTCCGAACGGCGGCGACTGGAAAACGTACAGCGAAGTCGCGGGCACGGCTACGGGCCTTGTGAAAGGCGAGCACATCTTGAAACTGCTGATTACCGGCGGTTATGTTAACCTTGATTATATTCAGTTCGGGGATAAGACGACGTCGATTTCTGCTCTTAAGCCTCTTAATGCCGGAAGCGGTACGTATAAAGTATTTGATCTGCGCGGCGAGTATGTCGGAACGGTGAACCTTTCCGCGGACTTTACCATTGCGGATATCGCGCGGCAGGTGAAACTGAAAAAGGGCGTGTATCTGGTAAAGAATGTAGGCGGACTTTCAAAAAGGCTGATCTATTCCGAATAGATGCATCCTTTAACGCCGCTGAATTCTGTTAGCGGCGTTTCTGTTTGCCTTGGTACATTTATTTTGGATCGCGGACGAATTTTGCTTTGTTTCGGAGTAGCGGAACCAGAAGTAGGCGAAGATTCCCGAGGTCAAGAAGTACGCCATATTGAACGTCCAGTTCGCCGTATTTGAAATTTGAAAATATTTGCCGTCAATGAGCCGCTAGAAAAGATTGATTTCGGAATAAGCGAGGACGGACACTGCCGGAAATATACCTTCCGCCTCCTTTTTGCGTTGACGATTTATCCATGAAAGGCATCCATAAGCCTTAAAATCGCCACCGGAATTCATTATCTATATAATGCGCAATTAAGAATGGTGCGCCGGGTCGCTTGTAAACCGGCTGGAATATTTTTCTTTGTGCTTAATTTTGTTTACAAACGAAAGGACAACATCCCGTTCTAAAACGATTTGTACGGATTTCCCTTAATGCAACCGAATTATTACACATTTTAAAGCCAGATCTCGTCAAATCGTTTTATTTTATATGCGGATGGGAAAACGTTTAAATGAGGACTAAAATGAAGAGCATATTTAAAATGATGGTCGGCGCCGTTGCCTTGACCGCTGTGGCTGCAGCGGCCGGAACGCCGAAATACCCTTTCCCTCAAAATCGGGAGAGCCCCAGTGGAACCACGGTCAAATACGCCGATCCTTCTGTGATCAAGGCTCATTTTGATAAGTGGAAACAGGCCTGGTATCAGGACAAGGGCAGCGAAGCCTGGATCCTGAGCCCCGAAGGCACGAGCTCCACGGTTTCCGAAGGCATCGCATACGGTATGATGATCATGGTCTATATGTCTGGTCAGAATGACGATCATCAGACTGAATTCGACAAGCTCTGGGCTACTTGGAAGAATAACGCCGTCGCTTCGAATGGCGGCATGAACTGGCGCATCGGTTCCGGCGGAGGCACCGGTTCTGCGACGGACGCCGATGTGGATGCGGCACTCGCCCTTGTCATGGCGAGTGCGCAGTGGGGCGATAGTAAGTATCTCACCGCCGCCAAGTCCCTTATCTCCTGGATGGCTTCTA
>JBAYFD010000177.1:0-4075 GCA_041667365.1 Fibrobacteraceae bacterium
GCCGCGGAGGGCGCGGGTCCAACGATGGTTAGGCTCTCTTCCATTGCAATGCGATGGACCGCTTCCCTAATATGTAATCATCGAAAATCACTTCCGCAGGCCCGGACGACATCCCGAAACAAACATGCAGAGGCAATAGATGTTCTTCTCTCGGATGACAATACCTTGCGCTCGGGGCCTTTTCCCATTCCTTCAAAAGGCTTTCCTTTTCCTCCCTGGCTGAGACTCCCGTACAAACATCTATCAACCAGTCCTGAAATTCATCATTCCTTCTGTCCGGCGTGTTGTCGTTGTTCCATCTGAATGCCCCAAGATTATGAAAAGAAAATCCAGATCCTATGACCAATACGTTTTCTTCCAGTAAGTCCCTAAGCGCGTTTCCCGTCAGGATGTGCCGTTCAGGATCCAGTCCGCTTATCAAGGATATCTGTATGGTTGGAATATCGGCTTCAGGATACATCATCTTTAATGGGACAAACACCCCGTGATCAAAGCCGCGCCTCAATTCAACGGCTGATTCCATATTCCTTGCCGACAGCAACGCCTGTACCCTTCTTGCCAGCGCAGGATTCCCCCGGACTGGATATTCTATAGAGTATGCTTCTTCGGGGAACCCGTAATAGTCATACAGCAGCGGGGGCGCCTCCCCTCCGATTATAGTAGGCACAGATTCTTCCCAATGAGCACTTATTACAATGATGGCTTCCGGTTTTTCAAATCGTTGACGAAGATTCTTCAGGAAGGAGATCATCCTTTCATGGCCGGGATCGCCCAGTATGGGCAATGGCCCTCCTCCATGAGAAAAATAGACGACAGTGCCACGGTTATTTTTCTGCGGTGTTTCCATAACGGTCTCCTATGATAGAAGCAAAAAATGCTTTGCTGATGACTACTTCCTCGGTGATGGTCCATTATAGGAATTTTTATCTATGAGGATTTTCCGCTTGACCGAGGCTAAATGAGCCTATCCGTTATCTGTTTTACCTCGGCAAGGGTCCTGAAGACGTAGGCATTTTAAAGTGAGCCTCTGGCGGAAGAAACGGCTCTTCGCAGCGAGTCGAGCGGAGCGCCGGCTCCTCAAGTGCGCCCCGTCCGCGTTTTTTCCCGGACCACCTACCCTTTATACAAAGATCATTAAAGCGTGCCCCGGGTGGGAAAGGCGCTTCCTTCGCAGCGAGTCGAGCGGAGCGCCGGCTCCTCAAGTGAGCCCCGTCCGCGTTTTTTCCCGGACCACCTACCCTTTATACAAAGATCATTAAAGCGTACCCCGGGTGGGAATGGCCCTCCCTTTGGAGCGAGTCGAGCGGAGCGAGCACCCGAGCGGAAAAGGGAGGGCCTTTCCCACCTCAGCTGTTCCATTTCTTTTTATATTTCCCACATGCCTATAGATAATCTTGCTGAAACCATTCTCGAAAAACTCCGTGTCATTTCACAGGCGGAGACTGTGGTGGGCAAACCCATCCAAGCCGGCAACACGTCTATCATCCCGGTCAGCCGCCTTTCCATGGGCTTCGGCCTCGGCGGCGGAGTCAAGGGCGACCTCGCGGCCTCGGGCGGCGGTCTTTCCGTCGAACCGGTAGCGTTCCTCGCCATCACGGGCGATGATGTGCGCATCATCCCGGTGAGCCACGACTGCTCGATCATCTCCAAAGTCGCCGACCTTGTGCCGGATCTCGTTTCCGCATTCAGAGGCAAGAAAGAACCTGCCGACGAAGTCTGACCGTTCCATATAAATTAACGAACCGCGTCGGGCGAGCCCCTGTGTGACGGCCGTCAATTTTGCATTTATAAGAAGCGCCCGGAGAACTGATTTCAACGCTTTCCGGGCTTTTTTGCCACTATAGACGCTTTTTGCCGCAAACGTCCGTCTTTTTTCCCGCCGGAAACATTTCTATATTACGCGCCGTTACTTTAACCTAGGACTTTTCTATGCGTTTAGTTTCTTTAGTCCGTACAGCAGTTCTTCCCGTGCTTCTCGCGACGGGTTTCGCTTCCGCTCAGCTTGTGAACGGCGGCAACTTCGATGTCATCCGCGTCGGCAAGGTCGGCATCACTCAAGGGAAGGTGGACAGCCTCACCAAGATGCTCGCTCAGCAGCAGACGAAAGGTAACGCGGATAAACTCACTGCGGATCAGATGAAGCAGGTCCGCTGGGCCGTCATCGACAACCTGGTGGGTCAGGAACTCCTCAAACTCGAAATCAAGAAGCTGGGCATCACCGCCCCGAAGTCCAAGGTGGACAGCCTCGTCAAGCTCTTCAAGTCTCAGTATCCGAGCGAAGACGCTTTCAACAAGGAACTCCGCAAGACGGGCGCCACGATGGCGATGTTCCGCGAACGCATCGAACAGCAGCTCGCGAGTGAAACTATTCTCGAAAAGAAGTTCCCGTACCCCAAGGATCCGACGGATGCGGAAATCGCCGCTTACTGGGAACTTAACAAGAACAAGGTCTCCGTGAACGACACGATCAGCGGCGCTCAGATCTTTGTCAAGATTCCCAAGGGCGCTTCGGCCCAGGAAATCGCGGACCAGAAGGATATGCTCAAGGGTCTCGCCGCGCAGGTCCGCACGGGCAAGGCGACGTTCGCTATGCTCGCCGCGCAGTACAGCGACGATCCCAGCGCGAAGAAGACAGGCGGCGTGATGAGCAAGTTCACCGCGAAGTCCGAAGGCGCTGATTTCGCCAAGGGTGTCGCGAACCTGAAGGTCGGTGAAATTTCGGCCGTGTTCCAGACCAAGGACGGCCTCCACATCTTCATGCTCACGGAAAAGAACGACGGTAAGATGGAAAGCTACAAGTATCAGATTGAGTACATCCTCCGCGTCAATGCAGAACAGGAACGTCAGCTCAAGATCAAAAATTATCTCGACACCCTCGCGAAGTCCTATAAGGTGCAGTACCTGAACAAGGATTACACTCCGAGCGAAGCGATCGGAGGCAACTGATGGCAGTTCAGACTTCTCATACAGGGCTTATCGCTTTGCGTTCGCGCATAGATAAGCTCCGGGGGTATCTTTGACTTAGGGGCCAAAGAAGAAGAACTCTCCGTCCTCGAAAAAAATTCTGCGGATCCGGCCCTTTGGAGTGACCAGGACAAGGCCCAGTCCCTGCTCAAGAAAATCACGGCTCTCAAGTCGCTCCTTGATGCGTGGAAGAATGCGTCCTCGATGTGCGACGAGCTTTCCGAACTCTATGAAATGGCGAAGTCCGAGAACGACCAGTCGCTGTTCGACAACATAGAGAACGATTTCAAGGCGCTCGAAAAAACCGTCGCCGAAATGGAAATGCGCAAGATGCTCGACGGTCCGGACGATGCCTGCACGGCGATCCTTTCCATTCACCCCGGAGCGGGCGGAACGGAAGCGCACGACTGGGCGTCCATGCTTTTTCGCATGTATCAGCGCTACCTCGAACGTGAGAATCTTGATTTCCGCGTGCTCGACGTTCAGGACGGCGAAGAAGCCGGCATCAACAGCGCGACGATCGAAATCAAATCCCCGTACGCTTACGGAATGCTCCGCTCGGAAATCGGCGTGCACCGCCTGGTGCGCATCAGTCCGTTCGATGCGAATGCCCGCCGCCATACGAGTTTCTGCGCCGTGTACCTTTACCCGGAACACGAAGATGTCAAGTACGAAATGAATATGGCGGACGTGCGCGTGGACGTTTACCGTTCCTCGGGCGCGGGCGGCCAGTACATCAACAAGACGGATTCCGCGGTGCGCATGACGCATGTTCCCACGGGAATTGTCGCAAGCTGCCAGACGGAACGTTCGCAGATCCAGAATCGCGCGACGGCGCTTAAAACACTCACGACGATGGTCGCGGAGTATTACCACAGGAAGGAAGAGGAAGAACGCGATTCCCGCCTCGCCGGTAAGAAGAAGGTGGAATGGGGCTCGCAGATCCGGAGCTATGTGCTTCAGCCTTATCAGCTGGTGAAGGACCTGCGCACGAACGAGGAAACGTCCGACGTGAACGGAGTCCTCGACGGAAAGCTCAAACCGTTCGTGAACGCCTACCTGCTTTCGACGACGGGGTGATTCCGGATTGCATATAACTTTATACTAAATA
>JBAYFD010000178.1:0-4072 GCA_041667365.1 Fibrobacteraceae bacterium
ACGAAACTAAAGAATCTTGAAATCGCGCACGAGTCCTACCTCCGTTCGCTGGACTTGGCGGCGAAAGGAGAGGATGAGCTCTCCGCACTGTTTCTGCAGCATGCCTTTGAAGCGGATTCGAACGACAGATACCTCGCTTTCGCCGTTGCCGAGCACATGGACGGCGCCGGGGATCCTGCGGGCGCATTGAACCTTGCAGCCCGCGCGAAGACGATGAAGGGCCAGGAGACGAGCTCCGAAGATGCCCTTCTCGGACGTTTGTATGCACAGGCGGGGACGATGGACTCCGCGCGCGTGTATTATAAGAAGGCGATAGACGCGAGCGATCAGAATCTGGAAGCGGCGTACGAGTATTCGCTTCTTTTGGAAGTCGTCCGCGATTATACGGAACTTTCCCGGGTCTATGACATTCTGCTCCCGCAGCTGAATTACCCGCGCTCCATGCTCGACCGCCAGATCATTTTGCTGCAGCAGGCGGGGAAGGATTCCAGTCTGCTCGCGTTGCTTTCCGCGGCTTACAATGCGCTGGGCGAACCGAGTTATTTGAAATCGCACATGCAGCTGCTTGCGCAGAACGGACAGGACTCCGCGGCGATCGAAGATGCGCGCGAACTGCTATCCGAGTTTCCGAAAGACTCATTGGCGCTCAAATCTTTGGTGCAGCTGCTTTCGAAGGACCGGCGCTCCAGAGAGGCTCTGGATACATTGAAGGCGTATCATCAGCGCAATCCGAAGTCCAAGTTCATTCTTTTTACTTTAGGACTGCAGGAAGCCGCAATGGATTTGAACCATGAGGCGGAACAGCATTTGAATAAAGTAAAGAATGATTCGCTTTATGCCGGCGGCGCATATTTTACATTGAGTTCGCTCGCTCTCCAGAAGGGCGATACGGCGAAGGCGATTAAGGATCTTGAATTGGCTTATAAAGCGGAGCCGGATACTTATGGGTCCGAGATGGCGTGGCGCTATGGAATTTCCGGAAAATATGACAAGGCTTACCCCATTCTGGATTCGCTGGTGAAGAGCGAAGCGTTTTTGGACTCGATGATCTCCGTGAGGGCGGCGAATGAAGGCTGGCCTGCGGGGAAGGTCGGAAAGCTGAAGACCGCGCTGAAGGAGGAATCCGCGAAGCATCAGTTCCTGTACGGAAATGTGCTGCTTTTCAATGCGGAGTCCATTGAAGACAAGTATCGTTCCGGGGACTCGGCGAAAAGAGATTCCGCCCGTGTTTTCAGGGAACGCGCCGAAGAACATTTTAAAGAAGCGTTGAATTATGGCTTTAACGAAGATGACCTTTATTTCAGTATCGGTGCGAATCTTCTTGCCTTGAACCGTGTCGATGACGCCGTCGCCTATTTCAAAACGCTTTTCAAGAAAAATCCGCATCATGCGACGGCTTTGAACCATCTTGGCTATACGCTCGTGGATTTGAACCGCAATGTAGATGAATTGAAGTGGGGAACGTCCCTTGTGGATACGGCGCTTTCCATCGAACCGGACAACGTTGCGTTCATGGATTCGAAGGGCTGGGCGCTTTACCGCGCCGGAAAATATGAAGAGGCGCTCACTGTCATGGATTCCGTTGAATCCCGGGCGGCGAACGTCCCGGGAATGCTCACGGCGGACACGACGGTCTATGCGCACCTTGCCGCCATTTGCGAAGCGCTGCATTTGAATGACCGGGCGATCGGGTATTACAAGAAGATGATTCTTATCATGCCGAAAGATGTTTCTCTCAAGAAAAGATTAAAGGCGCTCTCGTCTTCCACTGCGACTCCAAAATGAACCGCGTCTTTTTGATATTTTTCTTCTCCGTCTTAACGGTTTGGCTTTCCGGGTGCGCCGGGAATCGCCCCGCTCCGGAAAGGTCTTCCGCCTCTTCCGGCGAGCCTCTTCCGCCGCCGGATAGTCTGAAGGCAAAATTCAACGCTGAAATTTTTGATTCCACGGGAAAATCGCAGAGCACTTCCGGAGTGCTTTTCGCAGTTCCCGGAAAACGTTACCGCTTTGAACTCTCCGGTCCGATGGGACTCGGCGGCGCTTCGCTCCTGTGGCTCCCGGAATCCTGGACGCTCACCATAAGCTCCGAGCGCGCTTATATGAAGGGTACTGGCTATATGGTCGGAGACGTTTCCGGAGTCTTCTTCCCGTTGGTGAACGTGCATCAGCTGGCCGCTTTTTTCTGGGGCTCGCTTCTTCCCGAGGGAGCAGTGATCAAATCTTCAAAGGATACGCTCGGCACGCTATGGCTCACAGGCGTGGACGGCCTTGGCAATACGTTCTATGCCGCTCAGGAGAAATACTCCCGCCATGTCACGTGGCTCAAAACAGGGAACACGGACATCCGTTTTTTCAAGTTCCGCGAGTACGATTATCAGGTTTTGCCGTCGGAAATAGTGATTTCCCGCAATGGCCGTAAATTCCTGAATCTTGAAATCAAAAGCGTAAAGACAGATGCCGAATGGAGCGAGGGCACCTGGCGTCTCGTTGTACCGGAGAACTATCAATCTCTAATGGAGTGATTGAACTTCAGACGGATCGCTTTTTGTAATTTTGTTTCATTATGCGAAATTCGCTCTTAATATCGCTGGCTTTTGCCTTGGTCCCCTTCTGCTTCGGTCAGAGCCGGGACACGCTTGAAATTTTCGCGCTCCGGGTGCAGTTCAAGGAAGAAACGACAGACAATTCCCTCACGACGGGCACCGGCCTTTTCGATTCCGACAAGGACACGGCGAATGCAAATTACAGCCTCGATCCTTCCGGTCACCGGGCGAGCGCCGCCTACTGGCGCAAACATTTTGAATTCGCGAATGCTTATTTCCAGGCGGTGAGCGGCGGGGCACTTACCATTGAGGCACGGATATTCCCTGAAGATTCCTCTGCGTACAACATCGACAAGTACATCATTGATTATAACCGTACCGCGAAAAAGAAAGACGAGAAAACCGCCGAGTTCAACGAAGCCCGCAGCCGCGATTACATGACGTTCGTGTGGGACGCTGTCAATGCGGCGAATTCTTCCGCTAAATCCCCGTTCAAAATCGCGCCGCCGGCGTCTTCGCACCGCAAGCGCGTTTATATGATCATCCATGCGGGCGCGAGCCGCCTCGTGGACGGCGGTACGATGGGGACAAACGGTGCGGACACTCAGGGCGATTTCATGGACGTGTTCGTCACGCAGGATGACTGGAAGTATCTCGCTTCTGACACGGCGCGCGCAGCGGACAGAAACGGCATGGTGCTCAAGGGCTCCACGCTGGATACACTCCGCACGGTGATGGTCACGAGCGAGACCGCTTCGCAGGACGGTCTCAACTGGGGCGTGAACGGCATCATCATCGATCAGATCGGGCGCGAACTTGGAATGCCCGATTCCTACGATGTCGTCAAGGGAATCTCGCGCCTCGGCTATTTTGACCTGATGGACTTCGCGGGTTACAACGCTGGCAACGGATTTTTCCCGGTGATTCCGAGCGCATGGATGCGCGCGTATATGGGCTGGGCGAATGTCCGTGAAGTGCGCCCTTCCTCCGACGGTTCCGTAAAAATTGACCTGAATGCGGCGGGAATGGGAACCGGCACTGAAATCATCAAAGTCCCGCTCAATGCGAACGAATATCTTCTGGTCGAAAACCGTGAGCGTTCCTGGAGCAAGGACGGCTCCGTGACCGTGCGCCTCGGCAGCGCGCAGGATGATTCCGCCTATACCGAAGTGACGGTCCCCGCGGACAGCCTTTATACAGTGTTCCAGGATAGCATTTGTACAAGTTCCGGCAAGTGCTCCGTGAATAAGAAAAAGGCGAAGGGCATCGTGCTTTCCCTTTCTTCCTACGATGCGGGACTCCCGGCGAGCGGTATAGCCGTGTGGAAGGTGAATGACTGGTATCTGAAACAGGCGCTTCCTTATGGCGTCGTGAACTACTGGGGCGGCGATACTCTACGCGATCACCAGTTCGGCATCCAGCTCGTGGAATCGGACGGCGTTTTGAGCATTGGCAAGACATTCAAGAACGCTCTCGGGCAGGATACTTATGATTACGGCTCCGGCGCGGATCTGCTTCCGCATAAGCGC
>JBAYFD010000179.1:0-4063 GCA_041667365.1 Fibrobacteraceae bacterium
ATGGTCTTCGCGAAGAACACGGGCTGCATCACCATCCTCATCGGACACGTGACGAAGGACGGGCAGATCGCGGGCCCGCGCATCCTGGAGCACATGGTGGATACAGTCGCCTACTTCGAAGGCGACCGCAACAACCAGTACCGCATACTGCGCACGATCAAGAACCGCTTCGGCGCGACGGATGAAATCGGCGTCTTCGAGATGACCTCCTGCGGGCTAGTCCCCGTACCGAACCCGAGCAAGGTCTTTTTACAGGAAAACACGCAGGCGTTTCCGGGAAGCGTCGTGAGCTGCACCATCGAAGGCTCCAGGGCGCTTCTCTTCGAAGCCCAGGCACTCGTGAGCGCGACGAATTTCGCGGTCGCGCAGCGCGTCGCGGCAGGGATCGACCCCAAGCGCCTCACCATCATCCTCGCGCTCCTCGATAAATTCGGGGGCGTCACCGTCGGAAACTCGGATGTATTCGCGAGCATCGCCGGAGGCCTCAAGGTGAACGACACGGGCACGGATCTCGCGATCGCTCTCGCGATCGCCGGGAATCACCTCGGAATAGCAATGCCGCTCCATGCAATAGTCATCGGAGAGCTCGGACTTTCCGGGGAAGTGCGGCCCGTGAGTCAGCTCGACTTGCGCATAAAGGAAGCACAGCGTCTGGGCTTTACGAAAATCATCGCGCCCGGGAACGAAAAGACTGCCGGAAAAGTTTCAAAAGAAATAAGCCGCGTGAGCGTCACGCGGCTGGAAGAAGCGGTAGACTGGCTCCGCGACAACGGAATCGCGGTAAAGCGCCCCGTCACTCGACAGTGATGAGCGGGGACGTCACCGAGAGCAGGAAGTTCCATTCGTCGCGGATGCGCTCATATTCCTGAGGCTCCGCGTAAATGGCGAACGTCGTCCACTTGTAACCGTTGGGAATTTTGGTGTACGAGACATATTCGGGGTCGTAGCCGAGCTTTTCGTTTGACTGCACGGTGAATTTTTTACCGCCGGCCGCAGTGACTTCAAGGACGCTCGTGAACTGCGCGTCATGCGGCATCAATATCGGATGATGGCGCTCGCGGACCTTCGGGAGCCGCATCAGGCTCCGTTCCCACACATTCGGATAGCGCCCTTTGATTCCGCCGGTACTCTTGCCGAAGTAACCGGGACTCGCGAAAGTGACGACGAGGATGAACGGCTTGTTGAAATCCCGGACGTTCATCGCGCGCACCTGTGAAATGGTCACGTCGGGAATATCCTGTGAAAGGAAATCTTCCATCAGCTTTTCCTGTTCGTGCGCATCGCGGCTATAGAACTTATTGCGGAGCGCGGAGGCAAACTTGCCTTCCATGTAAAGGGAATCGCGGAACTCCGCGAAGCCGTCCTCCCTGATGTTCAGGCGATGATAGAAATATACCTGATGTTCCTTCGCGTTTTCGAGGATCGGCGTCTTCGCGACGCGGCTGGAATCGCCGTCGATCACAAGCGCGACCTTGCCTTCCATGTCAAGAGGAACGGGGCGGTCGTTGCCGCCTTTGTCCGTCGGGTCCGCCCACATTTCCGGATAATCCTTTCCTTGCGGAATGTAGAGGATGATATGGTTGAACTGCTGAATGGTCGGGAGCGTCTCATAGCCCGCGTCCGTGAGGTGAATCGCCACGAGGTGGCTCGGAACGCCGATCGTCGCAAGCATTTCCTTTAAAAGAAGCGCCTGGTCCTTGCAGTCCCCGCTGCGCTCCCGGAGTGTGACTTCGGAAGTCTGCGGAATGAGGGAGTGACCGCCGAAGCGCACGTCGCGGTAACGGATGTTATCGCGCACCCAGTGAATTTCCGCGAGAACGGCTTCCGCGCCGAGCCTGCTTCCGCGCACCTCGAAGGCCTTTTCACGCACGGCGACGGCGTTCTTGATCTGGTGACGGATCAGATTTTCATAATCATTGCCGACGTCAGCCCATTTCTGTTTCCCTGCGAGAAGCACGCCCGCGCCGAAATCGCGGTAGCTCGGCATATAGAGTTCCTTGCGGATGACGACCGGATCCTGGACGCTCCATTCCTTGCTGTGATGCGTCGCGACCATTTTGAGCGGGCCGTATTCCTCGGTCACGAAGCGCGTCGTATCCGCATCGATCTTGAACGAGGAAGAATTCACTGGAATGTCGCGGCTGCTGATATACTCCGCAAAGGGTATCACATCGTGGTTCTCGATGCTTGTGCGGGAAAGCTGCACATAAATGAAGTCGCCCGGTTCAAGTTTGGAAAGCGGGAAATGCGCCGTCTGCGATTCGTTCGCGCCGCCGAGTTCCGTGGCGTACGTGATGTAGGCATTCTGGAGCGTCGCCTTGTATTTAAGTCTCATGTTCGAATCATAAACTTCGAGCGCGTTCAGATAAATGCGGTCAAAACCGGGCAGGAAGTCAAAGGAGAATTCCTGATAGAGCGCCGTGCCGCGCGTGTCGAGAACCTGCATGAGCGTCTGTTCCGTGCGAACCCAGGCGGTCCCCTTCTCGGCGCGGAGCACTTCGCGCTGCCAGTGAATGACGGCAGGGAAATCGTCCGCGGCAGCCTTACGCGCAAATTCCGCGTTTACAAGTTTGTTCAAATCCGCGGGACGAGCCTCCACCGGAGTGATCGGATTCTGGAGAGCGCGGTTGTCCGCCTTGCCGAGGAACGCCTTGGACGCGGAAAGGAAGCTCTTCGCGTCCTCATCGTCCGGATTGAGCGCAAGGGCGTGCGTGAGGGTTTTCTCCGCGCCGCGGAAATTCTGCAGATAGAACTGAATCTTGCCGCGGAGCGCCCACACCTTGGAATCCCCCATCCCGAGGGGTAACGTTTCTTCGCTCACGGCGAGCGCCTCGCTGTAACGGCCGAGGAACACGAGGGCGTCCATGAGGGTGAGCCCGAGGTCCTTGTCCATCCCGAAACGCTTGCTTGTATTGTAAAGGAGATCCACCGCTTCGGCGTACTGGTCCATTCCCATATAGGTCTTCGCGAGGTAAACGCCGAGGCGGCGCGATGGCTGCTTATCGTACAGGCGCTGCACCACGACAAGCGACTGCGTGCGCTGTCCGAGTCCCCACAGGGCGTCCGAAAGGTTGATCACGTATTCGGGGTCGTTCGGCGTGTACTGTAAGGCCATTTCCGCATACTTGCGGGCCTGCGCATAATCACCCGTCGCTTCATACATTTCATCGAGAATGGAAAGGAGGCGACCGCTCTTGCGCACAAGATCCATCTGGCTCTGGAAATGATTGATGCCCGCGCCGTAGAGTTCCTTCATCTGATACACGAAACCGCAGTTGATGAGATAGAGCGGTTCCGAAGGATCCATCCGGTTCGCCTTTTCAAAATAGCCGAGCGCGACGAGGGGCTGTTTCTCTTCAAGCCGCAGAAGGCCGACCTGGCTCATCACCGCGGCGTTGAACTTGCCCACCTTTTCATCGTTCGCTGCAACAGGGGCGGCGTCCAGCCTGAGACCATCCACCGCGTGAGAAATCACGGACTTGTATTTCTTATAAAGAACATTCTGGCTCCAGCCGGAAATCAAAATTCCGCGGCCGCCGTCCCAGAAATAACGGCCTATATAATGGAAGTCGTATCCGCTCACCGTGCGAGTCGCTTCGAAATCCTGCGAGAACGCATCCGGAGTTCCGCCGCGGCGGAGCGTCACCGAGACCTCGTCGGAAGGGTTGAGTCCGAGGCGCACGAGGAGCACCTTGAAGAGATCCTGCGCAGTCACTTCCCCGGGATCGACCGTCGCTCCATAGACATACACGGCGGCCTCTTCCGCTTTATTCGCAAGCACCAGGTCCGGATCGCTGTTCTGAGCGGTCACAGCGGCCCACCGGTGCCAGACCGTGTCGGATACATCCCAGTGATAGCCTAGCCCGGACGAGACATAATGCGAGACCCGCTCCTTCGAAACGTCCGCTTCCGCGCTCTGCATCAGCTTAGGATCCACCGTGAACCCGGCGAAGAACTTTTCCCATTCCCCGGGAAACACCTTGCGCGCGACGGAAGTATCCGCCTTGGAAAGCGAGAGATAAAACACATGATTGCCGACGCCGGCCACGAATCCGCTGGCGCG
>JBAYFD010000180.1:0-4062 GCA_041667365.1 Fibrobacteraceae bacterium
AACGATTTCTCCGGCGAAGCCAATGCCGCCTACGATTCACTGAAAACCATAATGGATGTGGGCGAATATGCGGATTATATGGCGGCGGAGATTTATTACCGGAACGGCGACTGGCCGAATAACAACGTCCGCGCGTGGCGTGCCGGTGCGGATCATCCGTGGAAGTTCATCGCCTACGACATAGATCATGGATTTAATTTCGAATGGACTGTCGCGGGATTCGGCACGTCCGTCAATATGTTCGACTGGATACTTCGCAATGGCAAGATAGGTTCCTTGACTTCGAAATCCTTTGGAAACTTCTACAAGAAGCTGATTCAAAATCCGGATTTCAAGCGGATGTTCGTGAACCGGGCAGCGGTGATGCTTCAGTATTATCTCGCCTCTGACCGTATGCAGAATGCGATCACTTCGATGGTCGAGACGATTCCCTCTGCGGAGATGACGCGGGACCTCGCGAAGTGGCCGCGCAAGTCCTATGCCTTTGATAAGACGGGATCTTCGCTGAAGTCATTCGCATCTTCCCGCCCGGCGGCCGCCTGGCAGGAATTCGTCGATGAATTTTCCCTCGGCACGGATGTCTCTATCACGATTGCAGCTTCCGGAAGCGGGGAAGTGAAGATGGAAGGCATGGACCTGCCCGGTTCGACGGCGACGTCCACGAAGTATTCCGGGACGTTCTTCGGCGGAAATGCGATGGTGCTCACTGCGGTGCCGGCGGCCGGTCATTCTTTCTCGAAATGGGAGGACGGCTCTACGGATAATCCGCGGACTATTTCCCCGGTGACTGGAGTGACGTACACGGCGACGTTCAATTGATGAATTTCCTAAATTGGCGGATATGGTAAGCCCTGTCCGCAAAATGTTCGATGGAATTTCCCGCCGGTATGATTTTCTGAATCATGCGCTGAGCGGGTTCCGCGATGTCGCCTGGCGCAGAAAGTGTTGCAGGAGCCTGCGCGGACTTGTTCCGCGGAATGCCCGCGTGCTAGACTCCTGCGGCGGCACGGGAGATTTCCTCATTACATATAAAAAGATTCTCGGGGCGCCTTCCACGGGCGTTATCGGCGATTTTTCGTTCGGGATGCTTTCCCGTGTGCGCGGCAAGACGGATTTCCCGGCGCTTCAGATGGACGCGCTGAACATGCCGTTCCCGGATGCGAACTTCGATGTGGTGCTCAACGGCTTCGGGATGCGGAATCTGTCAGATGCGCGCAAGGGCCTTGAAGAGACGTTCCGCGTGCTTGCCCCGGGCGGGTATTTTATGACGCTTGAATTTTTCGCTCCGGAAAACCGGTTCGGGCACTTCTTCTATTACCGGTTCGCGCCGCTGTTCATTCCTGCGGTAGGGGCGCTCGTGAGCGGCAAGCGGGACGCTTACGAATATCTGGTGAATTCCGTGCGTAAGTTTCTGAAAGTTTCGGCATATACGGCGCTTGCGCGTTCCGTGGGCTTTGATGTATGCTATGTGAAAGCCTGTGATTTCGGCATCGCCTATCGCGTGCTGCTTATGAAACCGGGGGCGCTTCGTGGGTAAATTCATTCTTGGCATTACAGGTGCTTCGGGCGCGATTTATGCGTCGAGGCTCGCTTTTCACTTAAAACGTCTTGGACACGAAGTTTGGGCGATTCCCACGGATTCCGGACGGAAAGTCCTCGAATATGAGAATCAAACCGGGATGCTCCGTATTTGTGATAAAGTTGTAAACAATGATGAATTTTTTTCCCCCTGCGCGAGCGGAAGTTCCCCCTTCGCGGGAATGGCCGTCGTCCCCTGCTCGATGGGAACTCTCGGAAAACTCGCGAACGGCATTGCGGATAACTTGCTTGTGCGTGCCGCGGACGTCTGCCTCAAGGAACGCCGCCGTCTTGTCGTCGTTCCGCGAGAGATGCCTTACGATGCCATTCATCTTGGAAACATGCTTCGACTTACCCATGCGGGTGCTGTCGTCGTCCCTGCGAGTCCGCATTTCTACAACCATCCGCAGACGATAGATGAACTTGCGGATACCGTCGTCGCCAAGATTCTCACGCACCTCGGCGTCGCTCACGGGCTTTCTCCGGAATGGAACGGGAAATGAAATTTTTAGACAAAGTCCTCGACTTCGCGCATCTTGTCCGCTTCAGCCATACGCTTTTCGCACTTCCCTTCGCGCTCGGCTCCATGTGGGTCGCCGCCGACGGGCTTAAGCATCTCACGCTCAGACTGTTCCTGCTTATTCTCGGCTGCATGGTCACGGCGCGGAATGGCGCGATGTCTTTCAACCGCCTGGTGGATGCGAAGTACGATGCGTTAAATCCCCGCACGCGGAAGCGCCACCTCCCGGCGGGGAAGATGTCGAAGCGCGCCGTCGCCGGGTTCATCGCCGTGAACGGAATCCTGTTCGTCTTTTTCGCTTATCTTCTGAATCCGCTTGCGTTTTCCTGCGCACTTCCCGTATGGCTGTTCCTGCTTTCGTATTCGTACTGGAAACGCTTCTCGTTCCTGTGCCACTGGTGGCTCGGGTTCGCTATCGGGATGAGCCCTCTCGGCGCATGGATCGCCGTGCGGGGAAGCTTCGCTGCTTTCCCCGTGTTCCTCACGTTCATTCTCATGCTCTGGATGGGTGGCTTTGACATTATCTATGCGACGCAGGATGAGGCGTCTGACCGCGAAGCGGGTTTGCATTCCGTGCCGGTGCGCTTCGGGCGCAGACGGGCGCTGCAGATAGCCCTCGGAAGCCATGTTGCGATGCTCGCGCTCTGCGCCGTCTTCGGAATAGTCTGGAAGATGGGCGTCGTCTGGTGGAGCGTCACCGGGCTCATGACCGTGGCGATCCTTTACATTCATTTGTTCCGCAAAAGCGATGACCTCGACGCGATGAACCGCGATTTTTTCCTTGCGAACGTCGCCGTGAGCCTGCTCGTGATGGTCGGACTTTTTATATGGATTTTAACTGGAGGATCCGCCGATGCGCTTACCTGCTGATGACAAATGCCGCAAAATACTTCAATGGACGGGCGCCGCGCTCGCTTTCGTAATCGTCGTAACGGTCGTAGTCATGGAACTCGCTCCGCTTTCTCCGGAAGCGCTCGCGCTCGCGGATAAAGCGACGACTGTCCTTGGCGTCATCCTCGCCGTGGCGATCATCGGCAGCCTGTATTTCCGGAACAAGGAATAAAACCGGGCTTTAGATTTCCAGATCCCCGGAGTAGCGGCGGATCGTTTCCCCCGTGTCCGTGCGGAAGTTGAGACTTCCATCATCATTGACGCCGAGAATCGTCCCTTCAATGATTTCGTTTCTTTCGACGATGCGCGCCGTGTTTCCTATGAATTTGTCCATGCGTCGCCAGTCTTCCATCCACGGGCGGATGCCTTCGGCGCGTAGTTTTTTGAGCGCTTCGCCGAGGGCGAGGATGATCTGCCGCAGCAATTCTTCGCGGTTGATTTTTTCCCCGAAGATTTCGCGGAGCGTCGTGACGGGGCGCGGAATATTCTTGTAATCTTCCGGTAGCGAGTTCACGTTGATTCCGATTCCCACGGCGAGACTTTTCCTGTTTCCTTGCGAAAGCACGGTCGAGACCATGCCGCAGAACTTCTGCCCGCGCCACAGGAGGTCGTTCGGCCATTTGACGGAAACGTCTGCGGAATACCGGTTTAAAAGCCTCGCGAGCGTCATCGCCACGACCTGCATCACCTGGGGAAAGATCTCTTTAGGGAGCCCGTCCAGCGGAATGAGCACGTCGAAGTACAGATTTTTTCCTTCCGGGGATATCCACGCGCGGTCGTGCCGCCCGTGCCCCGCGCTCTGGGCGTCTGCGACAATGATCGTTCCGTCCGCGAGTTTCTGGAAGTTCTCTTCCAGATATTTCTGAGTGCTTTCGCAATTTTCAAAAAGTACGGCGGGAGCTCCGTCGATACCTTCGAGTTTCCATTCCGCAAAAGGCCGGTCTGCGCTGAATATGTCCGCCATTTTCTTTCTCCGCGTTCGTATAGCGCAATTTTAATAATCGTGCGGCGTTCCGGAATGCTATATTCCACAGTATGATAGGCGTTTTCGATTCCGGTTTCGGCGGGCTCAC
>JBAYFD010000181.1:0-4062 GCA_041667365.1 Fibrobacteraceae bacterium
CGCACAAAAATATCGCGGGCGAATTCGGATATCGCCTGTTTGAAGAGGCAGTGCAGCATCGTTTCACGGCTGAGCACGGCGAGTTTTCCGTGTGCGGCGGCGATGTCCGAGACGAGCTGTGCCTGAATCCGCCAGATGGAGGCTAAGTCCGGGAGAAGCGTGAGGACGCCGATGATGCCGCCGGGGGAGGAGAGTGTCGCGCTCACGGCTCCCGCTTTGAGCGATGCCGCGCGGATGAGGCGCTGCACGCGATCCGCAGGGTCGGCTTCTTGCTGCACGTTCGAACTGGGAATGTCAGAGATGATTTCGAACAGAAGGCGCCCGCTGCGTTCGGCGAGAATGCCGCCCTCTCCGGAAATCTTGCCGTGGATGGAAATCGCTTCCTGCATAGCGCCCGCCTTAGAGGAATAGGCTCGCGAGTTTTGCGGCGATGCCCGGAATTTCGAAGCGGAACGAACCGCGCTTTTCGAGCGCGATGGCGAGGATTTCATTGATCCACGGCCTTTCGCAAGTCACGGACGTGACGACGAATTCCGCTTTCCCGCCGGCGCTCTGGATGTCGTAGCGGAGTTTAAAATCAATGGGGGACGGTTCCCCGATAAGCCCGATGCGGATGTCGCCGGTGCGTTCCGACGCATTCACACGCAGTTCGTGGATAGTCCCCAGCCTTTGAATGGCGGGGGTTCCGGAAAGAGCTGTCTTGAGAAGTGCGTCGCGGGCCTCGGAAAACATATCACCTCGGGAGGGTCAGAATTTCTATCCCGTTCCTGGTGAGGGCGATCGTGTGCTCCCACTGGGCGGAAAGACTTCCGTCCTTGGTGACGACGGTCCACTTGTCGCCGAGGACTTTCACTCCCGGCCTTCCTTCGTTGATCATCGGCTCGATCGTGAACACGTGCCCTTCCTCGATGCGCGGGGTGTGCCCGTTGAAACGGAAATGATACACGTTCGGCTCTTCGTGGAAGCCGCGTCCGATTCCGTGTCCGCAGTAGTCTTCGACGACGCCGTACCCGTGTTCGTCGGCGATGTCCTGAATCACGTTGCCGATGTCCGAGTAGTGCGCGTTCGGAAGTCCGCACACGCGGATGCCTTCTTCCATACAAAGTTTCGTAGTGGAGACAAGCTCGCGGGCGTTCTTGCTCACGTTTCCGACGAGGAACATCATCGACGTGTCGCCGTGGTAGCCGGAGAGGATCGTCGTGATGTCGATGTTCACGATGTCGCCGTCTTTGAGGATGGTTTTCGAGTCCGGAATGCCGTGGCAGACGACTTCGTTGATGCTGATGCAGGCTTGCCGGGGGTAGCCGTAGTAGCCAAGATCTGCGGAAATTCCGCCGTGCTTTTTGGTGTAGTTACCGATGAAATCATCGACTTCCACGGTCGCGACTCCGGGTTTGCAGAGTTCGCCCGCCTTGATAAGCGTCTCGGCGGCGAGTGCTCCCGCGTCGCGGATGAGCTCGATTTCTTTTGCCGTCTTGACCTTGATGTGTGCCATTTCCTGCCTTCTTTTATTTTTATGCTTTCGCTTCCGCCAGTGCTTCCGCGCGGGCTTCCGCAAGTTCCTTTTCACGCATTTCGTGCCAGTAGTAGCGGTCGAGGAGATAAGCGAGGAGCTCCTTGCTTTCGGGTACCGCGGCCATTTCTTCCACGAGGGGGAGGTAGCGGCGGAGGCGTTCCTTTGCCATCTGGCCGAGCACGCGCTTTTCGCGGTCGAGAGCCGCCGCTGTGCGCTGCCGGATGCGGTTCGCGAGGTCTTCTTCCGTAATCGCCGGCATCTTGATGAACTGAATGCCGAAGTCCGCCGCCGTCTTCTGAAGCTCGATTTCTTCGACGGGCGTGATGAGCGAAATGGCAACGCCGCTGCGCCCTGCGCGCGCGGTGCGTCCGCTGCGGTGTACATAGACTTCGTGATCGTCGGGGTGGTCGTAGATGATCACGTGCGTTACGTGGGTCACGTCGATGCCGCGGGCGGCGACGTCCGTGCAGATGAGAATGTTAAGTTTTTTGGAACGGAAGTCGTTGAGCGTCTGGTCGCGGAGCTTCTGCGTGATGTCACCGGAAAGAGCGCCTACATGGAATCCGTAATTCGTGAGGACCTGTTCCAAGTAGGAAACGTCGCGCTTCATGTTGCAGAAAATCATGCAGCTGTCCGGGTTCTCCCATTCGAGGACCTTGATCGCCATCTTGTCCTTGTCCATCACGTCGCACATATAGTAGCGGTGCTCGAGGTTGTTCGCGATGATCTTGTCGTAGCTTAAGGAGAGGTAGCCCGCGTTCGGTTTCTGGAATTCGCGGGCGAGGCTCTTCACCGTCTGCGGAATGGTCGCGCTGAACATTGTGCAGCCCGTGTCCCTGCGGAGGTAGCGGCGGATGCGCTGCATGTCAGGGTAGAAGCCCATCGAAAGCATCTCGTCCGCTTCGTCGAGGATGAGGTCGCGCACGTTTGAAAAATCCACGTTGCCGCGCTGGGCGTGATCGAGGAGGCGGCCAGGGGTCGCGACGATGATATGCACGCCTTCGCGGAGGGCGCGGAGCTGCGGTTCGTAGCTCACGCCGCCGAAGATTGCCACGGAGCGGATGCCCGTTCCTTCGGAGAGCCTTGTCACTTCCGTTTCCACCTGTTGCGCGAGTTCGCGCGTCGGAACGAGAATCAGCGCCTGCGGACAAGCGTAATCACGTACGATGATGTGGAGGAGCGGGATGACGAATGCTCCCGTTTTGCCCGAGCCGGTCTTGGACTGTACGAGCATGTCGCGCGCGGCGAGCATATAGGGGATCGTCTTGCGCTGCACGGGCATCAGGTCCGTCCAGCCGTGTTTTTCAAGGATTCCTTTGACTTCGGGATCGAGCTTGTCGAATGTGACGTCCGGAAGCTTATCTTCCGGCTCGACGATGTGGATGGGGTTCAGAAAAGGGTTTATTTTTTCCTGCTGTTCACTTGCTTGCTGATTTTTGTTTTCTTCATTCATGGGGCCAAAGGTAGCAATTTATGGCATAACCTTTAAAGACCCCAGTGGTATTCGAGCCCTATTGTCGCGAAACAGTCGTAGGTGGAGCCCCCGATTTTCGTGGGTTCCCCGACGGCATCCGGGTCCGGGTCCGTGTCGAGCATGCGTCCGCGGCTCACTATTCCCGCGCGGAGATCCACGCCGTAGTGCTTCAGGAATATGAAGCGGGTGCCGCCGCCGATGAGCGCTCCTTTATAGAAGCTTTCAAAGGAAATGCGGGTCTTGTAATCATCGGAAGGTTCTTCCACGCCGGATTTCGTGCCGATTTTTTCCACGAAGAAACTGTAATTGAAGCCGATGAACGCATAAGGCGAAATATCCATGAACGTTGTCGTATGATACAGCCGTGACAGATGGATATTGAGTCCGATTTCATAGCGGTTGAAATACCAGTGGTCGAGCTCCTTGTACACGGTGTCGCTTTCGTCGATTTTCATATCGTGCTGTGAATACCGCAGAAAAAGTTCCGCGCCGATGAACCCGTACCAGGTTCCGCCTGCGTAGACGGTGAAGAGCGGCTCCTTGTCCTCGAGGAAGTTCCAAAGGCTCAAGGAATCGTCCGTCGCGCGGTAATGCTTGACGCGGCTCTTCAATTTATGTCTGTACCAGCTGTAAGGGGTGAATGGAATCTGCGCCTGTGTGCGGCCTATTCCGGCTCCGGCCCACCAGTGGAAATCGGGGACTTCCTGATAGAGGTCGTCCGGTCTGGTCGCTTCCGCTTTGCGCTCGTCCGCGGTGAGCCTGCGCGCGGTGCGCCCGCTGAAGTACATGTCCGCGAGCGCTTCGCTCATCTGCGTCGTGTCTTCGGTGAAAGGGAGGCTCCCTGCCATTTTCGGTTCCGCAGCGTCACCTTCAAAAAGAATTGTGTACAAAGTATCGTTACGGCGGGTGAGGAACAGAATCATTTTATCTTCTATTCCCGCGAGTTTCCTGACCATCTCCGGACTGCGCGCGCGGAGGTCCGCCGCCTGGAGCCCCGGGCCGATGTTCTCGCGGAGCCAGTTCGCGTAGAGCGCCGCGGAGGTGTCGCGCTGCCAGTCGCCGCCGAGCCGGC
>JBAYFD010000182.1:0-4009 GCA_041667365.1 Fibrobacteraceae bacterium
AAAGCCTGATTCTGCACGCTGTCGAACTGATCGCTCATGCCTTCGTAAGCCTTGCGGGCGCTGTCGCGCGCCGCCATCGTAACGACCGGCTGTTCCGTGAGTTTTTCAGCCTTCGTCAGAGAAGCTTCCGCATTGTTATAATCCTTCTTCACGAAGTAGCAGTACCCTTCAACGAGGTAAGCTTCGGAAAGGAGGAATGATTTCGGCAGATTGCCAATGATCCACTGCGCATACTTGATGGCTTCATCCGGCTTGTTGACCTTGAGGAAGGACCAGCCGAGAGCGAGCATCGCTTCATCATACACCGGAGAACCAACCTTCACCTGGCCATAGAGAGCGGCGGCCTGGGCGATATTCGGATGTTCACCGGAGAAGTAAATATGACCGAGCTTGACCTTAGCGGCATCCTGGAGATCCAGTTCAGACTGGTTGGAAGCCGGCTGGTCGAGAATATCACGGAAGCAGCTTTCCGCTTCATCCCACTTGCCCATGCGGCTGTATGCGATACCCATGGTATAGCGGGCATAGAAGTAGTTCGCGTTACCCGGAAGAATCGCGGCGAGAAGGTCAACGGATTCCTGATACAGGCCCTGTTCGAACTTAATCTGGCCGGCGATGTAATCAGCGTCCGCCTTCACATCGCTTTCACCGTACTTCTGCACGATGACCTGATACTTGGCGAGAGCGTCGGCGTACTTGCCTTCCTTATAGTCGATGTTCATCAACTGGAAGCTGTACTTGGCGCGCTGGTCAGACTGAGGATAGCGCTTGATGGCATCTTCGTAGACGGACTTCGCCGCCTTGTGCATGCGCATATTTTCAAAGGACTTGCCTTTATAGAATGCAGCCTGGTCCACAAGGTGGAACGCCGGATACTTGGTCTGAACCTTGCCGAAAGCATAAGCCGCTTCGAGGAACTGACGGTTCAGGTAGAGGCGCATTGCGGCGCGGTAATCGTTTTCCGGTTCGATCTTCAGGCGACGATAGCGATCTTCGCCGATGGATTCCTCACGCGTATTGCCGAAGCGGGAAGTAAGCTTCACAGCCCAGATAAAGCCGCGGTTTTTCTTCTCGACGATATCATCGTGGGACATTTCAAGATCGAGGGCGAGGTAACGGAAGAAGCTCACGTCCTTGACGTTTACCGTAGCTCCCGCGACCGGGTAGCCTTCCTTCGTGAAGCGGAGGCGGACGCCGAGGTGCGGGCTCAGGTAATAAGTGAGGGTGAAGCTGGATTCCAGATTCTGGCCCTTGCCGCCTTCATTATTGTCATGAAGCACGTCAATGACGGAAAGTTCGGCCTTGAACTCAAGCATCTGGTTGAGTCCGCGGTAGAAGAGGGAGAAGTTCAGGTTGTTCGGAATCTTGTAAGACTCGCTCGCACCCATCAGCACGAGGGAATAGCTGGAATTGCTCTCCTTGGTGCTAACAGCCGGCTGAAGCGCGTTCTGGAACGCGACGCCGATCTGAACATTGCCGTATTTAGAACTCGCGATCGGATTCCAGCTGAGGCCCACATCCGCGCCCAGCGTCAACTGCTTGTTCTTGTCGAACTGGTTGATCTGGAGGATGGAGACGTCCACGCCAAGTGCAAGGCAATGCATCAGGCGGTAAGCGTAGCCAATCATATAGGAGTTTTCAACGTAGGAATAGCCACCGTCAACATCAGCGCCGTTCTCGAAGAACGAAATACCGAGCGTGTGGTTATAGTCGAAAGGAATGGTCGCGGAAACGTATTCCTGCGAAGCTTCGCCGCTGATCGTGCTGAAGAAGCCCATTCCGAGTTCCATCTGGTCAGTCTCGGCAATGCCTGCCGGATTGACGTACATGGAGGTGTTCCCACCGAATTCTCCGAACCAGTCATTCTGCTGATACTTATGCGGAGAGTACGAGGGAGAAGCAGACAGAGAGCCTACGAGGCAAAGCCCGAGGGCCGTTGATTTGATGAAGCTAAAGCGTGTCACCT
Organism: Fibrobacteraceae bacterium; assembly: GCA_041667365.1. Lineage (GTDB taxonomy): Bacteria > Fibrobacterota > Fibrobacteria > Fibrobacterales > Fibrobacteraceae > JBAYFD01. The sequence continues at coordinate 1,967 of JBAYFD010000182.1, forward strand.
AACCTTCTCCTTCTTTACTTGATGTCCGTGCGGGTGAATTCGATACGGCGATTCTTCGCACGCCCTTCGGCAGTCTTGTTGGAAGCTATCGGCTGCGTATCGCCGGCGCCGGCCGTCACAATGCGGCTTCCGTCAATGCCTTTCTCGACGAGGAAGTTCTTGACGGCTTCCGCACGGTCAGCGGAAAGCTTCTGATTCTTTTCGGGGATGCCGACATTATCGGTGTGGCCGACGATTCTGAATGCTGTTTCCGGGAATGCTTCCATGATGTCGACGACTTTCATCAGCGAGACATAGGAATCCGTGGTGATGGTCGCCTTGCCGGATTCAAAGTTGATGCCTTCGAGGACGAACACCTTCTTGGGAGCGACCGGGACTTCATCCGGGCAGCCATCGTCATCCTTGTAGCCATTCACTGTCTCTTCCTGTTCCGGGCAGAGATCAGTGCCCTTGCAGGTGTGAGCATACTTATCGAGAAGGCCGCTTTCAGCGACCCACGGATCGCAAACGCCGTCGCGGTCATTGTCCGGATCCGGGCAGCCGTCGTCATCCTGGAAGCCATCTACGTCTTCCTTCTCTTCGGGGCAGTTATCCGTGCCGGTGCAGATGGAGCTATACTGATCTGCCTTGCCTTCTTCAGAGACCCAGGGATCGCACATACCGTCGCCATCCGTATCAGGGTTGCGGGTTTCAGCGACTTCTTCCTTCTTTTCCACGACTTCGTGGGCGAGAAGACCGATATCAAGCTTGCCTTTACCGCGCTTGAGCATCGGGGACTTGGAATTGCAATAGAAATTCGGTTTGAAAAGAGACGGATTGATGAAGCGGGGATCAAGGGAAACGTTCGTGCGGTTCACCTTGATGAAGCGGTTGAACGGATAGTAGTTCTTGTAAATATTATTGTATTCAATCTTGGTCTGGCCTGCGGCAGGATCCGCATAGACACCATAGTAGTGGTTTTCCATGAAGATGTTATTGCGGGCGACGATGTTGGACGGGCCCTTGAGGGTGAGGCCCGAATAACCGTTGCGTAGCACGACGTTCTGTTCGACGTACGCGTCGAGGGACTTGGCGCCCCAGGCGAGAATGCCGGACCAGCGGTTCCCGTACACGACGTTATTGCGCACGTGCGGAAGGGAAATGAACGCGGCGATACCCGTCGCTCGATTATCGATGACGTAGCAATGATGGATGTACGGCGCGGCATTCTCGCAGAGAATGCCTTCCATACCGTTGCGGATGGTGAAATGCGAAATTTCAGCGCCCGAAGTGCCCATCACGGTCGGACCGCGGCGGCCGCCGTCGATGATCGTGGTGAGGGGATCCTCGCCTTTGAGCACCACGCCCATCACCAGGGTGATGTTTTCATTATAGACGCCGTGTCTTACAAAAATCGTATCTCCGGCATCCGCGTTACCGAGAGCATCCGCTATCTTCGAGTAATCGCCGGGCACGTTGATGACCTTTGCCACGGCCGTTCCGGAAAGAAGCGTTGCCCCGGCGAGAATAAAAGCCAGTTTCTTCAGGGTCATACTGCTAGGTTTCTCCAATCATAAAACATAAAGTTGCATCCATCCGTTCGGATAATAACGCACGAAGGAACCACTCTCCGCACGCAAAATCACAAGTGGGAATATACCTACAAATTGGGCATTAGTCAAATCTTTTTCTCAATTTGCATTTTTTTTACTCTGTTTACCCGGGGCGGGAGCCATCAGGACGGTTCGGTGAATTTCAGACTTCCGGCGTTTCCGGTTCGGTCTTTTCGTCTTCCGCACCGGCTTCCTTTTTGGAGCCCTGGATGTATACACGGATTTCCTGACAGGTGCGCTTGATGTCCTGCAACACTTTTCGCGCGCGGGTTCCGGCGGATTTGTTGCCTTTTTCGAACTTTTCGAATTCGCGCTTAAAGCCTTCGAGCTCCTGCTCCAATGTCTGCACTAAGTTCATAAGATTAAACTCCCTTGAAAAAGGTTTATTTGAGAAAATAATCAAACTTTAGCTCAAAATTCGCGCCAGCTGTAAAATAAAATTTACAGGAAG
>JBAYFD010000183.1:0-4005 GCA_041667365.1 Fibrobacteraceae bacterium
CAGAGCCGCATCCTCATTCTTTCCCTCAAGGCCGGCGGCACGGGTCTCAATCTCACCGCCGCTTCGCAGGTCATCCATTATGATCTGTGGTGGAACCCCGCCGTGGAAGCCCAGGCGACGGACCGCGCCTACCGTATAGGACAAAACAGGAACGTCGTCGTACACCGCCTCATCACCAAGAACACCTTCGAAGAAAAAATCAACGCGCTCATCGAAAGTAAAAAGGCGCTCACCGAGCTCACCGTCGCCACGGGCGAAAGCTGGATCACCAAACTCAGCGATAACGAACTCCGGGAAATATTCACTCTCGGAAAATCCTGAAATCCGTTTCAGAAGTGGGAAAAGCGTCATTTCACCGACGCATCTTTGCATATATACGCATTTTGTTATATTTGCTCCGTGACATTCAAGCAAGGCTTACAAGACGGCATCGCCATCGGGCTCGGCTACTTCGCCGTGTCGTTTTCGTTCGGGATCGCGGGCTCCAATTTTCTCTCCTGGCCCTTCGTCACTTTCATCTCGATGACGAACCTGACTTCCGCAGGGCAGTTCGCCGGGTTACAGATCATGCACGCCGCGGGCACGTTCTTTGAAATGGCGATCGCTACATTCTTCATCAACCTGCGCTATTCCCTGATGGCGATTTCCCTTTCGCAGAAAGTCTCCCCGGAATTCGGAACCATGCAGCGGCTGCTTCTAAGCACTGGCATCACGGACGAAATCTACGCGGTCGCCATGTCGCAGGAAGGCAAAGTTCCCCCGCGTTACTTTTTCGGTCTGATGATCGCGCCCTACATAGGCTGGTCCACGGGAACGCTAGTCGGCGCTTACGCCGGGGAGATTCTTCCGCAGGTCCTCACAGGTGCGCTCGGCGTCGCGCTCTACGGAATGTTCATCGCGATAGTCGTTCCGCAGATGAAAGCAAGCCGCGCGAACACGATAGCCGTCGCGATAGCCGTCGCCTGCAGCCTCGCCTTCCATTACATTCCCGTACTCCGCAGCGTGTCCGTCGGGTTTGCCATTATTCTGTGCGCAATCACCGCATCCCTCGTCGCCGCAATAGCCTTCCCGGTGAAGGAGGCGGAAGATGCGCATTGAGACGTACCTGATCTATCTGCTCGTGATGGCCGGCGTCACTTACCTGGTGCGCACGGTGCCGTTCATACTCCTAAAGCGCGAGCTCAGGAGCCGTTTCTGGAAATCATTCCTCGCCTACATTCCCTGCACGGTGCTCTCCGCGATGACGATTCCCGCGATATTCTACGCGACGAATTCCAGGCTTTCCGCCGCCGTCGCGCTCATCACGGCGGTCGGAGCGTCCCTCCTCGGGCGCGGACTTGTCGTCGTCGCAGCGGCGGCGTGCGGCGCGGTACTTTTCACCGACGGACTTGTCCACCTCATCGGGGCGTAATCACAGTCCCATCTTAAGGCCCCCGTAAGGATTCCTCGCCGCGATTTCCTGTTCGAGCGCCTGCACCAGCAATTCCGGCGTCAGGCGTCCCGGCGCAAGGTCGCGCTCGCGGTTATAAACCGCATTACTTACGCTATAATAATAGCATGGCCTTACGACATATATTGTCGTTATTTCCTTCCGACAAAAGTCAGAAGCACCTGACGCAAGCGGTCCGGGTCGATCGGCTTCGTGACATGAGAGACCATTCCCGCAGCCTTGCACTTACGGACATCGTCATCCAAGGCATCCGCCGTCATCGCTATAATAGGAACCGTCTTCACATCTTCTCTGTTCATTGTGAGTAAAAGCCTTGTCGCTTCATAGCCATCCATCACCGGCATCCGCAGATCCATTAAAATGGCATCAAATTCTTTTTCGCCGCTTCGCGCGAACATATCCACGCCGAGCTTTCCGTTTTCTGCAACGACCACAGTAAAGCCCATTTCATTAAGAAGCGCCTTAGCGATTTCCGCATTCATCTCATTATCTTCGAAAAGAAGAACTTTTTTGCCGTTGAACTCACTTTTCCCGGATTCCAGTCGCTTCTGTTCCTCACGCGCATTCTCAACTTCTTCAAAACGGAAGCGGAGTATAAATGTCGTTCCCTTATTAATTTCACTATCCACTTCTATAGAACCGTCCATAAGGTCAACGAGGTGTTTAACGATGGAGAGCCCGAGGCCCGTTCCAAGGTCTTCATAACCGGGGCGGAGCTCCTGGCTAAAGGGAGTATAGATTTTCGAAAGGAATTCCTTGGACATCCCTATTCCATCATCCTTTATAGTGACGGTACAATCAAGCCCGCCATTCCATTTCTCCTCAGTAGCGGAAAAAGCGATATGCCCGCCCGCAGGCGTATATTTCACGGCATTTGTCAGCAAATTAAGAATCACTTTCTGCAAATTAAGCCGGTCGACGGAGACGACCCGGTCTGCAAATCCTGAACTATCCGCAGTGAATGAAATTCCTTTGTTTTTCGCAGCGACATCGATCGGAGAGAGAATCGGCTCAAAAAGATCCTTTATCGATACCGGTTCCAGATGAAGTTGTAATTTTCCATTTCCCATCTTCGAAAGCGTCAGCGTATCATTAATCAAATCGCAGAGCAAGTTCCCGGATTTCTGAATCTTCGTAAGATAATCGGCGACTTTCGGCGAAACGCCCTCTTTCTTCGCCAAATTCGAAAAGCCGATGATTGCATTAAGGGGAGTCCGCATGTCATGACTGATCGTTGAAAAGAACTGATTTTTTTCATCCGCCGATTTCTGTTCCGCTATGATTTGCGCTTCTTTCTTTTCGTTTGCTGTCTGAACAGCGGCATTGACTGCGGCTATTCTTTGGTGCCGAATCAAGGTCCATATAGCGAGAATCAAAACGATGACGACGACGATCATAAAAATGGCAAAACCGAGGATGACCGCAACGGGAATCCTGGAAATAAATGTGCGCCAGCTATTGGACGGAAGCGTGTTTTTCGTTATGATTCCTAAATACGTGTATTGCGAAGCCCGGATCGCTTTATTTAAAATCGAGCTGAGGACATCCTCATTCTGCACTACGGCACTAGATACTTCCGTCGTTAACGAATTCATCGGCATTATGCTATATGCGGCGGAATTCACCTGATTGAGAAGCCAAGTCACACTCGGCAGATCGCACACGATGGCATCGACTACGCCGGCATTCATCGCCTTGAAGCAGTCCTCAATGGTATTATATTCCACCAAGTTTCCGACGAGATTCGAATCTATCACATCTAAGATGCTCGCTCGCGACCTGGCCCGGATAGCAATTTTTTCCGTCTTACTTTTCTTACGGTCAACAGGGGCAAACATAACGGTATTCGCCGGCGCAAACGTCTGCGTCCGCCGGAAACCGCTCATATATGCAGAAACCAAGTTCCCTGAGTAGAGACCGATGATATCGTTCCGCCCGTCTTTAACGGACGCCTCCACTTCCTTCTGCGTCTTATAAGCGAAGAAATCAAAATGCAGTCCGGAAAGTTCAGCGATGCGGGCGTAATAATCAGGCACTATTCCCCGGGGCTTTCCATCCTTTCCCCAATAAAAATATGGAGCATCATTATCAATAACGGCAACCGTCGTTTTTTTATGCGTCCTGATATATTCCTTCTCCGTTTTCGAGAACTCAAAAATTTCATAATTCGCAATGGTATACTTATCATACAATCGCTGTTTATAAGTAGGATCATCTATAAGCTGAAGATCCATCGCCGCGTCTATTCTTCGCTTAAGATCCGTGCTGTCCTTGTTAAAGACCATATAATAAGGCAGATTTGCGAACTGATAAATAGTGCGGTAATAAATACCGACGGCGCTTCCATACACGGCGGCATCGATTTCATGGTCATCCAGACCTTTGTTCAGCGTATAGCAATCCGAATAATATTTTATTTTCGGAACAAAGTTCTGCGACTTGCACCACTCGATAAAAGACTTCGTGACCTGACTACCTTTCTCTCCGCCGAATGTAATCCCCTTCATTTGTTCAAACGCGCCATATTCAAAGCGTTCATCATCCCGGCGCGCATA
>JBAYFD010000184.1:0-3977 GCA_041667365.1 Fibrobacteraceae bacterium
CACGATCGTCCAGTCGGAGGATGTCGTTGCGCCGCTGGAGGCGAGCGTCCCCGTGACTGCGGGGGAGAGCGACTTGCCGTTTATGTCCACGACTTCGAATGTGGTTGCCGTACCGACATAGTAGAACTGTCGGTCCTGATCTTTTTCCAGATAGCCCGCCTGGTTGAGGCGGATGGGGGAAATATGGGTGTTGATGTTGTCCAGGTAAGCCTGATTGAGCGTATCGGGGATGAGCGCGTTAGGCGCATACGACGCCGGAGTCTTGTTCCTGGGCAGCATGCCGTGCTTCTGCGTGACGGTTGTGTCAAAGTTATTAAACTCAGTCGAATCCCACGTAAGCGGGTAGATAGGACGGATGAGGTCGTACGGGGTTGCTTGTTCTTGTTCCTCCGCTATGGTGAATGTTGCGGCGGCAGCCATCAGTACGAGGATGTTTTTAATAAGCACGGCGACTCCTTTTTCCAAATAGAAACATGTGACCCCTTGCGGAATCCGACATGGCCCAAGACCCTAAGTCTAAAAAAACTGCCCTTAAAATAGATTTATCTTGAGCTAAACGATTTACCCGGAAATAAAAATGTTCCCTAACTGCTCTCTAAGGAATATGCGGAAAGGAAAGGATGTAAAATGGAAATTTACGTTCAGGAAACGCGTGATATGCCGCATAAAAAAACGTCCGCCGATTGGCGAACGTTTTGTTTCAAAAAACTTGCGCTTAGACTCAGTCTTTACCCGTGAAGATGATCACGAGAACGGAGGCTACGAACGCGGCGCTCACGATGATGAATTCAAGCGGGTTGTCCATGATGGTCTGGCCGGCTGTGCGCGGTTCCGGATTCTGGGCGGGGGCTGCAGCCGCGGCGGTATCCGCCGGGGCGGCCTTCGCCGTATCCTGGGCGGCGACCTTGGCGGTATCCTGTGCTACGGGCGCTTTCTGTTCGAGGACTTCCGTCTTCACAGTGTCTTTTTTCGCTGTATCGGCGGCGACCGGGGCTGCGGCCTTTGCGGAATCAGCCTTCACGGCTTTCGCCGTGTCTGCGGCGGGTGCTGCGGCTTTTGCTGTATCGGCGACGACGGGAGCCACGGCCTTCGCTGTATCGGTGACGGGAGCCACGGCCTTCGCTGTATCGGTGACGGGAGCTGTAGCAGGTGTTGCTGCGGGAGCTGCAGCAGGGGCAGCTGCTGGCGCGGTGACGGCGGCTTTCGCCGTGTCTGTCTTGACTGCTGCGGGAACAGTAGCGGTGTTCGCCGCGGCGAAACTCAGAGTGGAAAGGAGCATTGCTGCGATGAGCGTCTTCTGGAACTTCATTTTAACCTCTTTGTCGTTTTCATTATCGGTAGATAACCTACCAAAAAGTTACGCACCAAAAGATAATTCATCCTCAAGTCAAGCGTACCGTTTTTCTTTATGAAAAATGCTATTTTCGGTGCGTTATTTCCTATAAAAAGAGGTTTCCTTATGGAATTTCATTATGAAAAGACGCTCCAGTGCGGTGCAGATAAGACGGAATACGTGAAAATCGGCACCGAGGGCGTTTCCGTCGGCGAGTTCGAAGGCAAGAAAATCATGAAGGTGAGCCGTGCGGCCCTCGTGAAGGTCGCTCAGGCTGCGTTTGAGGAAGTGAGCTTCCGCCTCCGCCCGGCGCATACCAAGAAGGTTGCGGCGATCCTGAACGACCCCGAGGCGAGCGATAACGACAAGTTCGTCGCCCTCACGCTCCTCAAGAACGCCTGCGTCGCGAACAAGGGAATCCTCCCGTTCTGCCAGGACACCGGCACTGCCATCGCCGTCGTGGACAAGGGCCAGCAGGTCTGGACGGAATGCGATGACGCGGAAGCGATCTCCGAAGGCATCTTCAACGCTTACACGCAGAAAAACCTGCGCTACAGCCAGATAGCACCGCTTTCCATGTACGAGGAAAAGAACACCGCCTGTAACCTCCCGGCGCAGATCGACGTGCATTCGGAAGCCGGCTCAGAATTCAAGTTCCTTTTCGTCGCGAAGGGCGGCGGATCCGCGAACAAAACTTATTACTGGCCCATGACCAAGGCGCTCCTCAACCCGAAGTCCCTTGAAAAATTCATCACCGAAAAGGTGAAGACCCTCGGCACGGCGGCCTGCCCCCCGTACCACCTCGCGATCGTCGTCGGCGGCACCAGCGCCGAGATGAACACCAAGATGGTGAAGCTCGCGAGCTGCGGCTACCTCGATGAACTCCCGACCACGGGTTCCGAAGGCGGGCGCGTGTTCCGCGATACCGAAATGGAAGCGAAGGTGCTCCACATCTGCCAGCAGACGGGTATCGGCGCTCAGTTCGGCGGCAAATACTTTGTGCACGACGTGCGCGTCATCCGCTGCCCGCGCCACGCGGCGAGCTGCCCGGTCTCGATCGGCGTCTCCTGCTCCGCGGACCGCAACATCAAGGCGAAGATCACCCCCGAAGGAATTTTCCTCGAGAAGATGGAACACAATCCCGAACAGTACCTCCCGAAGGGCGACGTCGTGAAGCTCGCCCCGGCGGTGAAGATCGACCTCGACCGTCCGATGGTGGAAGTCTGCAAGGAACTCTCCAAGTATCCGGTGAAGACGCGCCTGTCGCTCTCCGGCACGATGATCGTCGCGCGCGACATCGCCCATGCGAAGCTCGCCCAGATGCTCGCCGACGGCAAGCAGCTCCCCGAATACTTCACCAAACACCCCGTGTACTATGCGGGCCCGGCCAAAACGCCGAAAGGCATGCCCACGGGTAGCTTCGGACCTACGACCGCGAACCGCATGGATCCGTACGTCGACTCCTTCCAGGCGAACGGCGGAAGCCTCATCATGGTCGCGAAGGGAAACCGCGGCCAGTGCGTGACGGACGCCTGCCAGAAGCACGGCGGGTTCTTCCTCGGCTCGATCGGCGGTCCTGCCGCTATCCTCGCGGAACAGAACATCCTTTCGAACGACATCGTGGACTTCCCCGAGCTAGGAATGGAAGCCATCCGCAAGATCACCGTCAAGGACTTTCCGGCGTTTATCCTCGTGGATGACAAGGGCAACGACTTCTTCAAGGGCCTCGTGTAACGGCCCTTTGAAAACGGTTGACAGATTCTGTCATAATCCCCGGCGCCCGTCCGGGGATTATTTTATGTGTAAAACGACAAAAATGAAGCATTGCGGCTTTGCGGGGCGTCCGCACGGTTCCGCCTCCGCCGTGCGCCCTCCGTTTTTTTATATTTGCGGAGTAACTTTCACGCTAGGTTCTTTATGACACCACTGATCGTCGTCGATTACAATGCGGGCAACCTGACTTCCGTGATGAACGCGTTCGCGCACATCGGAGTCCGGGCGAAGTCCTCGAAGGACCCGGACGAAATCGCGAAGGCCTCGCGCCTCGTGTTTCCGGGAGTGGGCGCCGCCGCGTCCGCGATGAAAACCTTGACGGATTCCGGAATAGGGGACGCTATTTGCAGCGTCGTCCGTGCGGGGAACCCCGTGCTCGGCATCTGCATCGGCTGCCAGATCGTGCTCTGCTCGAGCGAAGAGAATGGCGGCGTGAAGACGCTCGGGCTCATTCCGGGCTGCGCCAGGCGCTTCAAGGATGAACCGGGCATCAAAATTCCGCAGATGGGCTGGAACCAGGTCGAGTTCCTGCAGAATCATCCGCTGTTCGATGGCGTCGAATCCGGACGTGACTTTTATTTTGTGCATTCCTACCACCCGGCGGAAGTCCCCGCGGCGAATGCTTTCGCGAAGACGACGTATGGCTCGCAGACTTTCACTTCCGCGGTGGGTGACGGAAACTTGTTCGCGACGCAGTTCCACCTGGAAAAGAGCGGCGACTTCGGCCTTCAGGTCTTGAAAAACTTCAGCAAGTGGGTCGTCTGATGCTCACGAAACGATTGATTATCTGCCTCGATGTCCGCAACCGCAAGGTGACGAAGGGCGTCAAATTCAAAGGGAACATCGACGTGGGCGATCCCGTGGAAATGGG
>JBAYFD010000185.1:0-3961 GCA_041667365.1 Fibrobacteraceae bacterium
CTTGAATTTTGTCGCTATCTGTTTCCAGAAAGCGGTCTGCCTTGCCTTCACTCCGGCGCTGTCTGCGGTGCGGATACGACTTTCGAGCCAACCTAGGTCATAATGGATGTTTAAGATGCAATAGAGCCCGTCGTTTATGCAGTAGTCGACGACCGTCTTCACGGAATCGAGCCAGGCGGTATGAATCGTATTTGTGGTTGTGTCCGCGTGGGAATACCAGGCGGCAGGAATGCGGACCGAGGTGAAGCCGGCCGCTTTCACGGAATCAAACAAAGTCTTTGTCGGGAAAGAGTTGCCCCAGGAAGTCGGATTCCCCGGTGCTTCCATCGTGTTGCCGAGGTTCCAACCGAAGCCCATGTTCTTCTGAATTTCCGTCGCCTTGGGAAGCGCCGCTGAGGCGAATGCCGCGCAGATGGCGACTGTTCCTGCGAGAACTGCCGCTTTATTCAAAAATGAAAGGTGTTGAGTCATAAGTATCCTTGTAGTTTTCGCAGGGAAAATAAACAAAAAGAAAGTCTCCGGCAAAAAGGAAGATTTTCTTTCTTGCAAGGAAAATTTCAAAGGGACGGCTTTCTTTCCGGAGGTCCATGCCGGCGTTTTTTCTGCAACAGTAAACAAAATGAAACAAGATGGCGCATACGGACAAAAAAACGGGATTTGATATTCCATTTGTATTGAAAAACGACACGGGTAGCACACTTTTTACACGGATATTCAACCCGAAAAAAGCGATTCCCGATCCCTGCAATATCTTTATACATGTTGTTCCAAGGGATGGTGTATGAAAGCAAAGGCGAGTCATGTCTTTCTTCCTTTCTTCTTATGTCCGGCGCGGCGTTTGTTTCTGCGAAACCGAAGCCTCCGTTCCCTGTCCCGTCATACAGGGCGACGGCGATATTTTATCGGTTCAGCAGCATGGCGACGAGTATTCGCATTATGCGGAAACGAGGGACGGCTCCGGCGTCATTTACGTGTGCTTTTCCGTGGGTGGGGCGGTCATTTCGCAGTCCCTGAGATGCGCGCGAGTGTCCATGGAACGGAACTTTCCGTGCAAGGCGCGTCGGAAGTGGAGATCTATTCCATGAATGGCTCCTTGCTTTTGAAGAAGACTGTGTCTCCGGCGGGCGTTTCCATATCGCTGGATGGGCTGAATGCGGAACTTTGCATCGTAAAGATAACGGGCGGGACCCGGGTGCGGACGCAGCGGATTGTCGCCTATTGACTACTGCCGCGCAGCCGTTTAAGCTTTTTGTATAAAATAAAGGTCCTCTTTTGGCTACTTGACGGGTCTGGATGAAAATCTGCCTTTTTTTTATATATATTCTCCAAGGAAAGGAGGCCTAGACGTGGACCGTGATTGTTTGCATCTCATCCCGATATGCACCGGATACTTCAGTTACAGGAATTCCGCATACCATGCGCTGTCGGTGAATGACTGCCTGGTTTCCATGCTTGGAATGCCGGGAGATGAGATCGCCGCGGCCCTTTCGGAGGAATCGCCGGAATTTATTGACGCCGAGGATGCGAAAACTGTTTCACCCATGCTTTACAAGGCCGCCGTGAGCGGGGGTTCTTTCCGTGAAATGGCGCGGATTCGCCAGAAGAACGGCTCGTATCAGTGGATGGAGATCCGTCTTTCTGCGGAATTGGAACCGGACGGCTCTTGCACGCTCTGCCTGGTCCTCGTCGATGAAGAAAAACGCATGGAGCGCCAGAAGAAACTCGATGGCATGTTCACGCAGCTTCTTGACGTGATGAATAATACGCCGGGCGGCATCGTCGTCTTTGATACGGGCAACGGGCGCACGCTCGTGCCCTCGTTCGTGAGTCAGGGAATGGCGGACCTTCTCCGCGGAACTCTGCCGGATATAAAAAAAGCGTATAAGGAGAATCCGTATGCGGGTATTCACCCCGAAGACAGGGAAATAGTCATTCGCGCCGTCGAGGAGGCGCTGCGCAACCTGTCCGCGTTCCGGCTGAATATACGTCTGCGCACCATCCCCGGCGATTATATCTGGGTTTCCGCGCACGGAACTGTCGATACCGCTGAAAACCAGCGGAATCTGTATGTCGCCTTTTCCGATACGTCCGCCGACACGGAATACATGCATATTCAGAAACAGATTCTTGATAACTTCTCGCGCAGGCAGTACGAGCATATCTGCTTCATCGATGCGATGCGCAATGCGTTCCGCATTCTGAACGCGACGCCGGGGCACGATCCGTTCCTCTCCGGTCCGGGCGATGATTTCGAGGGCAGCTTCGCCGCATTTGTCAATAGCGCGGTCATTCCGGAAGAGCGCGATGAACTCATTAAAAACGCGAAGCTCTCATCCCTGCTTGAAAAACTGGAGAAATCGCAGGACGTCGAACTCTTCTGCACGCAGGAAACCGAAGGCGGGCGTCGCTCTTACAAGAAGAACTGGTTCTCGTGGATAGACAAGGAAGCGAAGACCATCGCCCTCGTGAACAGCGACATCACGGACGAGTTCCGCCGGGCGGAACAGAGCCGCGATGTCCTGAAGGCTTCGCTCCGCGCAGCGGAACAGGCGAATTCCGCGAAGACGGATTTTCTCGCCCGCATGAGCCACGATATCCGCACTCCTCTCAACGCGATCATCGGCTACATCGAGATGAGCATAGAGGATTCCTCGCTCGGAGAAGGCGTCCGCGCGCAGCTCACTAAGGCGGACGCGTCCTCGAAGTTCCTGCTGTCGCTCATCAACGACATTTTGAATATGTCGCGCATCGAAAGCGGGAAGCTCGCGCTGAAAGAGGAATCATTCAGCCTGCCGGGGTTCATCGGAACTATCGCGTCCATAGCCTCGCCGCAGTGCGCCGTGAAAAACATTCAGTTCATAAGCGGTATCGCTCCCGGGGCGCATAACGCTTTCCGCGGCGACCAGCTTAAATTGCAGCAGATACTGATCAACATCGTGGGCAACGCGGTGAAGTTCACGCCTGAAAACGGGAAAATCGAGCTTTCCGTGAAAGAGTTCCCGCGGGGAGATTCTGCGCTTGTCCGCTTCATCGTCGCGGATACGGGCTGCGGCATTTCCAAAAATTTCCTGCCCCATATTTTTGAGCCGTTCACGCAGGATTCGCGCGTGCTGAACAATGAAATCAAAGGCACCGGGCTAGGGCTTGCCATCTGTAAAAGCCTTGTCAGCATGATGGGCGGAACGATTTGCGCGAAATCGGAGCAGGGGAAGGGTTCCCGGTTCATCATCGAGGTCCCGCTGGGTATTTCCGACGGAGACGGCGTTTCGTTGAACGGAACGTCGGAAGATCTGTTCCCCGCCGAACATAATTTCGGAGGGAAGCGCATCCTTCTCGCGGAGGATAATGATCTCAATGTCGAAATAGCGAAGCACGTCCTCGAAAAAGTGAAATTGACGGTCGATGTCGCGGGCAACGGAAAGCAGGCCTGCGATTTGTTCGCGGCTTCGCCGGAAGGCCATTACAGCGCTATCCTTATGGATGTGCGCATGCCGGTGATGAACGGCATTGAAGCTACGGAGCGCATACGCCACATGGAACGGGGCGACCGGAAAATTCCGGTCATCGCGATGAGCGCGAACGCTTTCGATGACGATGTGCGCAATGCGTTGAACGTCGGTATGAACGCTTATACGATAAAACCGATAGACGTTCCGCAGCTGTACGCGACGATTCACCGGTTTATCAAGTAGGGAGGAGCGGAATGAAAAAGTTCATCATAATCCGCAGAATATCGTGGACGAACTCCTGGAAGGTTATGTGGCCGCGAACGCGGATCTCGTGGAACTCCGGGAAAGGCGTCTTCCGGAACGCGCCCTGCACACGTCGTATTTCAGGATAGTGTGAAAAATAGGCTTGGAAAATCGTTCATGACCGGTTGATACGGTCTCTGCCGTTTCCGCCCGGCGTTGTTTTCCATTACAACATCATTTCTTTTGTTTACAAAAAGAATTCCCTAAAA
>JBAYFD010000186.1:0-3946 GCA_041667365.1 Fibrobacteraceae bacterium
TCCGACAGGATAAACCATGCGGTCTTCGATTGCATATTTGCACAGCGCATAGTAAGACGAATCTTTTTTGTATATAAAATAAAGCGGAACGAAGCCTACTTCGTTATCATAATTATAAACCGTTGCGGAATCATTGCGTACAACATTATTAAAATAAAGCGAATCCGTTATCGTTGTATCGCCGATTTCAACAAAGTCTTTCAAATCGACCGGCAATGAAACTTTACAGGAATCGTTGTTCTTTATCGCGCATTTAGGGATCCATACGGAATCTCGCCTAGGTTCTTTTTTCCCTTCATAAAAACCGAAAAGCACATTCGTGCAAGGCGAGAATTCTGGAATTCTTGTATCGCAATAGCTATCCGTGTAAAAAACGATATCAGCGGCGGTGTCCCGCCATTCCAGTCCGCTATTCAAAAAAGAAATTACCGTTTTATATCCCAGAGTGGCGGTATGAAAGGCATAATCATCAAATTCACCGCCATCTGCGTTAAAAAAAGCATTTGCACTCTGCAAATAATCACTTCTATTGGAATCATAGTACTTCTGCAGTCCGTAGACAAATGAATCCGATGTGACTTCAAGGGAAGACGTCCACTGCTCCGCGAACAGGCTCGTCACCGACAAAAGCAATACCGACATATTCAGTTTCATTTCTCCGCCTTTAACTCCTGTCATTTTAATATAACTTTTTTCCCTGAATATATCTGCACAAAAAAAGAACCCCGCGCGGGCGGGATCCTTTGTACAAACGACAGTACCTGTTTTAGCCGACGAAGAACATATCGGCGTAACCCGGGAACGGCCACTGTTCCTTGGGAACGACCGTTTCGAGGGCATCGACATGCTCGCGCACATCTGCCATGCCCTTGAGTTCAGCCTTGGCGCTTTCGTGCTTCACGGCATCTTCGAGTGCATCGATGGATGCGACGAGGGCTTCGACTTCATCGGAAACGAACTTCGCTAGCTTCTCGACACCTGCGTGCTTGAAGTTCTCGAGGGATTCCACGGAATCGGCGAGTTCGGCGGCATAGGAAATCGCAGCCGGAAGCACGCGGTTCTTTGCAAGCGAAAGCGCGCATTCGGATTCCATCGCGACGACGAGGAAGTAGTTCTCCTTGGCGATTGCGTAGCGGCTCTTGAGTTCCACTTCACTCAGCACGCTGTACTTGCTATAAAGATCCACGACCATCGGATCGCGATAGGCTTCGATCGCTTCGAGCGTCGTCGGGAAGTTCGGGAGACCGCGCTTCGCGGCTTCCTTTTTCCAGGCTTCGCCGTAACCGTTGCCGTCGAACAGCACGCGCTTGTGAGCCTTGATTTCCTTCTGAAGGAGCGCCTGGAGCGCGACATTTCTGTCAGTTCCCTTTTCATGCGCCGCCTCGAGTTCCGTGAGCATTTCGTCCAGGGAATTCGCGACAATCAGGTTGAGCACCGTATTCGCGCTGGAGCAGCTCTGTTCGGAGCCGACCGCACGGAATTCAAACTTGTTGCCAGTGAAGGCGAAGGGGCTCGTGCGGTTGCGGTCCGTCGCGTCCTGCGGGAGCTTCGGGAGCGAAGACACACCGATTTCCAGCACGCCGCCTTCCTTGGAAGACTTGGCGCCGCCGTTTTCAAGCTGCTGGATGATGTCGGTAAGCTGTTCGCCGAGGAAAATGGAGATGATGGACGGAGGAGCCTCGTTCGCGCCGAGGCGGTGGTCGTTCCCTGCGGAGGCGACTGCCGCGCGGAGGAGCGGGCTGTAGGTGTCCACGGCCTTGATGATCGAAACGAGGATGAGAAGGAACTTCGCATTCTCGTGCGGGGTCTTGCCCGGGGAAAGCCAGTTCTTGCCGTCCGGCCCGGTAATGGACCAGTTGTTGTGCTTGCCCGAACCGTTCACGCCGGCGAAGGGCTTTTCGTGCAGCAGGCAGGCGAGGCCGTGTTTCTCGGCAATGCTCTGGAGCACTTCCATCATGAGCATGTTGTGGTCGGTCGCGAGATTCTGTTCCTCGAACACCGGCGCGAGTTCGAACTGGGCGGGACTCACTTCGTTATGGCGGGTCTTGGCAGGAATGCCGAGGCGCTAGAGTTCGTGATCCACATCCGCCATAAAGGAAAGGACGCGGTCCTTGATCTTGCCGAAGTAATGATCCTCGAGCTGCTGATGACGGGCGGGGCGCACGCCGAAGAGGGTGCGGCCGGTCTCAATCAGGTCGGGGCGCTGCTTGTAAAGCTGCGCGTCAATGAGGAAGTATTCCTGTTCAGGGCCAAGGGTCGCGAACGGGCGGCAGACGGTCTCGAGATTGAAATACTGGGCGACGCGGTTGAGCTGTTTCACCAGAGCGGCCTGGGAACGCAGGAGCGGCGTCTTCTTGTCGAGGGCTTCGCCGTGATAGCCGCAGAAAACTGTCGGGATGCAGAGGACGGAAATGCCGCTCGCGTTCGTCTTGATGAACGCCGGGCTCGTCGGATCCCACGCGGTGTAGCCGCGGGCTTCGAACGTCGCGCGGAGGCCGCCGGAAGGGAAGCTCGATGCGTCGGGCTCGCCCTGGGTCAGTTCCTTGCCAGAGAAGGAGGCGAACGCGCCACCCTCGAAATCCGGATTAAAGAAAGCGTCGTGCTTTTCAGCCGTGGTGCCGGTGAGAGGCTGGAACCAATGCGTGAAGTGCGTCGCGCCATGTTCCATCGCCCACTTCTTCATTCCCTCGGCTACTTCGTTCGCAATGGACGGATCGAGCGCGGACCCGTTCTGCATGGTCGCGAGCAAACTCTGATACGTTTTCCGGGAAAGATACCGGCTCATTGTTTTCGCGGTGAACGCGAGACTTCCGAATTCTTCTTCGATACTCACTTGTCACTCCTTGATGTTTTGCTCGTGGTACTGCAAAATCCGTGCCAGCCAAAACCTGCCGAAAAACGGGCGTTCGCGGTGGTTTTGCGTCACAAAGATAACTTTTTTGTCAAAGCGCAAAAAATAAAGTTTCTTTTTTGTCGCGTTCAAATGAAGGCCTCGTACACGGGCGTAACCAAAATCGCTGGAAATTTACCAAAAATTACAAGGAAAGAAAAGGGACAGGAAATAAGTTTCGGAATGTGTGTATGATTGGCAAACCCGGGGTTGGGTTAGGTCGTTATTAATCAAGGAGAAAAGATGATTTTCAAAACTTTCGCCCTCGTCGCCATCGCGGCATCACTCGCCATCGCTGGTCCCGTAAGCTCTTACGGAAAGCTCACCGCCAAAGACGGGCATCTCTACGGAGCAAAGACAGGTACAACCCAGGTTCAAGTAAAGGGCATGAGCATGTTCTGGGACACCTGGGACGTGGGCTACAACTTCTACAAGACGAGCGTCGTCGACGCCCTCGTCGACAAATGGAAAGTGGAAATTCTCCGCGTCGCGCACGGCACGGCAGGCAACCGCAATTCCAACTGGCAGTCGCTCGATGACGCGGTCATCCAGGAAGCGATTGCAAAAGACATTTATGTCATCATCGACTACCATTCCCACACGGCGCAGAACGAAGTCTCCGAAGCGACCGATTTCTTCACTTACATGGCGCAGAAATGGGGTTCCAAGCCGAACGTGATCTTCGAAGTGTTCAACGAGCCCAACACAACCAACATGTGGAGCGCCGTCAAGAGCTACGCGAACACGATCATCCCCGTGATCCGCAAGTACAGTTCGAACCTGATCATCGTGGGCAACAGCGAATACTCCGCCCACCCCGAGGAAGCAATCAGCGACCCCGTCACGGACAGCGGGAACAATACTGCCTACACATTCCATTTTTACGCGGATTCTCACCCTCTCGACGGCGGTAATTACGACGGCTACGCCACATTCCGGAACCGTCTCCGCAATGCGATTCAGGCGGGGCGCACCGTGTTCGTCACCGAATGGGGCACGACTAACGCGGACGGCGGCATCTCCACATCCAACGTGAACACGGGCAATTCCGACGAA
>JBAYFD010000187.1:0-3942 GCA_041667365.1 Fibrobacteraceae bacterium
AATTTTTCTCCAGAATGCGTTTGTAGACGGCATCCGCTTGCTGTTCATCGCCTGCATTGTACCAGATGTTTCCGACATTCTCGGCACCGACGCGTCCCTGCGAATTGCCAAGCTTCCATGCCGTCATAAATTCCTCAAGCGCTTCGTCATAGCGCTTCTGATCAAAGTAAATCTGTCCCAGGTCCACATGAAGCACGTCCACGTCCTTTTTATAGCGGAAGCCTTCCTGGAGCGTGAACACGGCCATCCAGGGAGCATCAGTCTTGAGGTACACCTGCGCTAAATAGCGCCGCGCCTGCACGTTTTCCGGATCCATCAGGAGACCGTTTTCCATTTCTACCGTAGACTTCTTCGTGGAGTCCAGTTTCGAATAGTAATACGACAGCGTGAAATGCACATCCGCGCCGGCGAGGGCCGTCTCGTCCATCGCTTTCCTGAGGGTCTTTATCGCCATCTCATAATCGCCGAGGCGCTCATAAGTTTCCGCAAGCCCGAACCAGGCGTCCATGCGGTCCGGGTTCAGATACAGCGTGCGCTCGAAATGCCTCTGCGCAAGCGCGAAGTCCCGCATTTTCAGGTAACTTTCCCCGAGCGCGTAATGGATGTGGTCATTGTCCTCGCCGAGTTCGATGGCGCGTCCGTACATCGTGATGGCGAGTCCGCAATCCCCCGCGAGGTAATAGATATCGCCCTGAAGCGTCCAGGCGCGCGTGAAGTTCGGCATAAGCTCCACCGTGCGCTTGTAAGCGACGAGCGCGAGGTTATTCTTCCCGAGCTGCACGAGGGCGTTACCGAGGTTGAACCAGGAGAACGGTTCATATTGCCCTTCGCGGATCGCCGCCCGGTAAACCTTGACGGCTTCCTTGAATTTTCCCTGATCGTAGAGTTCGTTCGCCTGCTTAAAATAATCCTGGGCGAAGGACTGCGAACAAAGTAAAAGAACTGCGGCAAGGAAAGCGATGCGGCGGCACAGCGGGAACATCAAATATGCACGTTTAGCGTACAAACTTGAACTCCTTCGTCGCCTTCTGCGCCACGGGATAGCCGCCGAGTTTCGCGGGTTCGAATTTCCACTGACGGATAGCCGTGAGCGCGGCTGTTTCAAAGCCGTAACCGGGCGGATCCACGCTCACGACCTGCGACTGCGTCACGTTTCCGTACACGTCGATCACCAGATAGACTTTCACATAGCCCGAGACGCCCAGCTTCTTCGCACGTTCGGGGTACTGCGGATTCACTTCATTAAGGCTCTGCGCTTCCTCATCCACGTCGCCCGCCTCATACACAACATTGTTCACCCCGCCTTCCCCGCCGCCGACGGCTACGCCGTCCCCGCCCTCGGCGAGGCTCCCGCGCGCAATTCCGAGGTCCATCTGAAAATTCTGCGCGCGGGCGGCGGCGTTATGAGACGCCGTCATCTGAAATTTGTTCTGCTGCGGATTCAGCGCGCGGATTGCTTTGTGATGCTGTTCCGGTTTCTTCTCCCGGATGTTCATCTCCACATCCATCAGCGGTTCCGTATGAATTTTCGCGGCGCCCTTGTCCGTGCCGAAACAGAGGACATTCACCACGGGCACGGCAAAGAAGAACATCGCCGTCATCGCGAAGCCGATGATTATCGCTACAGGGTAACGCAAGAATGTGATAGAGGGCTTGCGCATCCGCCGTTATTCCTTGGATGCCGCGATGGAAACTTTGCGGACGTGCGCCTGATTGCATTCATCGAGCACGTCGACAATCTTGCCCGTAGGCGCTTCGCGGTCAGAGACGATAATCACCGGACGGTCCGGCGCTTCCGCGATCATCTGGCGGAGAATCGTCTGGAGAGAAGGCAGGTTCACCTGCGTCTCGTTGATGTGAATCGTTCCTTCGCGGGAAACGCCGACAAGAATGCTCTGGCGCTCCAGTTCGTGGGCAGTGCTCGCCTTGGGCTTGGAGACATCCACGCCTGTCTCCCGCGTGAACGTTGAAGTCACGATGAAAAAGATGAGGAGGATGAACACCATGTCCATCATCGGCGAGATATCGATGAGACTCGCCTTGCGTTCCTTATTGCGGATGAAACTCATGCCGCCTCCTTTTCCGGGAAAAGAACGGACTCATAGCGGAGCGCGCCGCCCCAGCCTTCGTTTTCCGTGCGTCCGATCGCCTCCGTGAGGTAATTATGCGCGAGCATCAGCGGGAACGCGACAAGAAGCCCCGCCTGCGTCGTGAGAAGCGCTTCGGAAATGCCGTCCGCAAGGAGCACCGGATTCCCGAATCCGAACTGCTGAATAGTCTCGAACGTATGCACCATGCCCGTCACCGTTCCGAGCAGTCCGAGCATCGGAGCGACGCTCGCGCAGACGGCAATCGTGCGCAAGGACTTGGAAAATTCCAGCGACGCCTCATGCCGCGCGGCGTCCATACCGTTCCGCACAGCCTCCGGCCCGTAGTCGCGGTAACGGCGCATCGCTTCGACCAGCTTTAAAAAGAATCCGCGCGGTGATTTTTTAAGATAACGTAAAGCGGCGTTTTCTCCTTTCGTTTCATATAAATTCCAGAACTTGCGAACAGAGTTTCCTCGCGCCACACGGAAATAGAAATAGCGTTCGATGAGAAGCACCCAGGCGAACCACCCGATAAGGAATATCGGGATCATCACCCAGCCGCCAAGGGTCACCAGGTTCAGCACTTCTTCGATAACGGAGGTCTCCGTCATGTGCGCTCCTTGATCCACAGGGCGTTCAGCACGGCGAGGCCGGCTTTTTCCATCCGGCCCGTGAGATTGTCCGCCTTATTGCCCAGAAGGGTGTGGCAGAGTTGCAGCGGAATCGCTACGATAAGCCCAGCTTCCGTCGTGAGAAGCGCCACGGAAATGCCGCCCGCAAGAAGTTTCGGATCCGACGTCCCGTGCATTGTAATGACCTTGAATAGTTCAATCATGCCCATCACAGTACCGAGAAGTCCGAGGAGCGGCGCCGTCGTCGCCATGATGGAAATAGAAGAAAGTCCCTTCTCTATCGAAGGCGTTTCCGCGGCAAAGACTTCTTCGATCGCCTTCTCCGCATCCGCGCGGTTCGTGTACTTCATATGAAGCGCGGCACGGATCACCTTGCCCACGCTGCCATGCAGCTTTTCAGCCCTGGCGCGCGCCTCGTCCACCTTGCCTTCCTCGCAAAGTTTGAGAACGGGGCGGTAACGGAACGTACCGGACTTGACCGACAGAACCACATAGCGCTGCACGACCAGGATGCCCCCGAGCACGAGCAGAAGCATGATCGGATACATCAGGATACCGCCGTCGTGCATAAAGTTCCAAAAGCTGTCTTCCCAGGTCAGATCCTTGTGATTCGCAAGTTCAGACGAAAGCGTCGTGCTGAGGAGGACATCGACAGGAACGAGCACCACCGAGGAATCGCGCGAAGTCGCGCTGAACGCCGCTTTTACTTTATCCTTAATGTCCGGAGAAAGATGATCCTGCCAGCTGAACACCTGCCCCTTTTCACCGGGCACAGGGAGCATCAATGCGGCAGGTCCGTCCGGGATCGCCGCCTGCTGCATCGCGAAAACGCCGCCGAGGCGGAGCTCATCGCCATAGGACAACTTTGTACCGAAAATCAAGTCACCGTGTTTCCACTCGATCTGGCGGGTAAACACGACTTCGGACTTTCCGAGCTCAATCAAGGATTTAGCGACACGCAGCGGATCATCCTTGTAAAGTTCCATATTGCGTTTTACGCGGTTGAAGCGGTCCATGCGCTCCGGAATAGCGAACGGAACACCCTGGTCCCGGAACTGCATCAGCGGTTCCAGGCGGTCTTCCTGCGCCGCGAGCGAAAGAAATTCAGAACGCGCCTGTTCCGTCGCCGCCTTCACCTGGGAAAGATCTTCGCGGGCGACGCGCACATCTTCCATAAGGCGCGTGCGCTCCGCCATAAGCGCGTCCACCTTCTCCTTGCT
>JBAYFD010000188.1:0-3930 GCA_041667365.1 Fibrobacteraceae bacterium
ACAACATGGACCACAGCATGCTCACCGCGATGGAAACGGTCAATTGCCTCCGCACGGGCTCCGCGGATAAGACTGCGGTGTGGAACGTGAACACCGAAGAAGAGTATCACGAAGGGAAAAAATGAAACGCATTGAAAGTCTCGCCCGGAAAATCATTCGCGCTCCCGAATCCTATCTCGCGCTGGGTTTTGTTCTTGTCCTGTGCGTTCTGCATTTCGGATCGACGCGCATGGACCAGGTCAGGCTTTTCCGTGACGGGGTTCCGCAGGGGACGAATTTCCCGATAGCCGCGAATATGCGCGACGGCGAACCTTTTGCTGTGGAGATGACTTTGCATCCGGGCTTTTTCGGCCGTACGCAGCTGAACATTCATCCCGATGACTGCGCCGATTCCATAGTGGTCAACGGAACGCCTTTGGATGTGAATGCTTATCCGGGGCATTGCGATTGGACGAACGGTTTCGTAATTCCCCCGGAAGTCATTGAATCTGCCGGCGCGACGGCGAATTTCCGTTTTGTGATGCACAACAACGGCGGCCTGGGCGGAATGCTTCTGTCTCCCGAAAATCAGAGCTTCTGGCCCCGCGCATTGGAAGCCGTCGCGCTTCTCCTCGCCGGTCTGATTCTGCTGCTTACCCTGCGCCGGTTCCGTGTAAATACGGCATTTGCGGCGATTCTTGCCGCCGGGATCCTGATGCGCTTTGTTTATGTGCAGGGCACGACTTATGATAAACGAGGCCATGACATCAGCGGGCATATTGATTACGTCCGCATCATCGCGGAGGAACACCGGATTCCCGGGGCGCACGATTGCTGGACCTGTTATCATCCGCCTGTATATTATGCGGTTTCCGCGCTACCCTGGAACGCGGCGAATGCGATGAATGTTTCACCGCAGGGCGCGCTCCAGTGGGAAAGCTTCGCGTTCTCCGTGGCTGTTCTTGTCTTCGGCCTGCTTGCGCTCCGGACGTTCGTTTCCGGCGGGGCGTTCGCTGTTGCCGGGGTGTTGTTCGCTCTGTGGCCGTCCTTGATTTTGACTTCGGCACGGATAGGCAATGATCAGTTATTTTATCTGCTGCACATTGTCTGTTTCTGGGCATGCGCGGTGTTCCTGTCTTCACGGAAACTCCGTTATCTGAGCATCGCCGCGATCGCTGCGGGCCTTGCTTTCGCGACGAAGTCGACGGGCGCCGTTTCGCTCGCTGTATGGGGCGTTACCGCCATTCTCGGATATTTGCCGTTCCATAAGCCTTCCCGCCGGGAAATCGCGGCGTGGGGCGCCGGACTCATTATTTGCGCGGTATGCGCCGCTTATCTTCTGGGGCATGACATCAGCGGGAACACGGGCGGTTTAAGATGGGTCGATGTCGGAAATAAACCAGGAAATTATCTGTTCTTCGATGTCCGCAATTTTTTGACGCAGCCCTATACCGATCCGTTTAATGATGAAATGGGACGCCAGTACTTCTGGAATTATCTCGCGAAGACTTCGCTTTTCGGGGAGTTCTCCCTGCTGACGACGGCGCTCGGCGAATGGCTCGCTTCCATCATCAGCGCCGCGTTCCTCATACTTTCCTGCTTTTCCGTCCGCGGTCTTTTCAAAACTGAATGGACGAAAACGGGAATTCTCTTTGCCGCGCAGGGTATCCTTTTTGCGCTTGCGGCCCTCGCGTTTCGTATTAAGTATCCATTTTCCTGCAGCAACGATTTCCGCTATATCATGCCCGTGCTGCTTTCCTTCACTCCGTTCATCGCCATCGGAATCTTCGGTGGCAAGGCGGGCGCGCGGGTGCGGATTCCGGGAATGATTGTCTCCGGGATATTCGCCGTTGCCGCCGTGCTTTTGCTGATTCTGCTTCCTTAGAGGAAATATGAGTAGTACACAGAAAATCCGGTTGTTCCTGATCTGGGCATTCGCCTGCATCGGCGCTAATTTGCTCTGCACCGTCTGCGGCGCTTACGAAGGAGACCAGGGTTACTGGGCGGATTGGCTCCGCCAGCTGATGGACGGCGGCTTCGGTGGGTTCCACGGCAATTATCCGCCGGTATATGTGTGGTGGCTCTGGGTCGTGAGCCGGATTTATTCTGTGACGGGTCTCGGCATTGACAGAAATTATCTGCTGAAGTTCCTTTGCCTCTGGCCTGTGTTCTTCGCGCATCTTGGCCTGCTGCAGATTGTCTGGAAGTGGACTGTCCGCCGCAATCTGCCCGCGTTGCAGCTGAATCTGATCCTCGCGTTTACGGCGCTCAACCCTGCGCTCCTCGCCGGGGGCCCGATGTGGGGGCAGGTTGATATCGTCCCGCTGTTCATTGCGGTCGCCGCGTTTTCCCTTCTTTTTACGCCGGGTAGAGCCAAATGGGCGTTCCCCGTGTTTGTCCTCGCGATTCTTACAAAGCTGCAGATGATCGCCTTTCTGCCCGTGTTCGGCGCGCTCTGCCTGCGCCGCGTGCGCATCGCCTGGAAGGGCATTCCCATCGCGTTCGGATTCGCCGTGCTCGTGCTGCTGCCGTTCATCATCGCCGGGAACGTCAAGGAACTGCTCTCCGAAGCGTATGTCGCTTCCGCGTCGATGTATCCTTATTCCTCCTACAATGCGGCGAATCTCTGGATGTGGACGCAGGGGAACGTCTGCCTGGACACGCTTCCGCTTTTCGGACTTTCTGCGGATGGAATCGGAAAATACATCACGGCGAACACCGTCGGAAAATCGCTGTTCTGCCTGTTCTCCGTATTTGCGTTCATTAAGGCGCTCCGCATCCGCAACCCGCGGGAAGCCTTCAAATGGGCGACCTGGAACGCTCTCGCGTTCTTTGTACTGCTCCCGGAAATGCACGAACGTTACATTCTGTGCGTGGTCCCGATGTCGCTCCTCTGGCTTTCCCGCGCGGAAAAGAAAAATTACCCGTGGATCGTCGCCATTACCTTGCTTGCGGCGATCAACGTCCTGTTCATCAACGGATTCCACGGAACGGATATGTGGCCCTGGCTTTCCGCGCTCGTCTGCCTCACGTTCTTCATCGCTTTCATCGTATGGACCGTTCCTTGCAAAGCGAAAGCCCGCGCTTTGAATTTGTGTGAAAAGCTCCCCGTGCGCAAGGCTTCCGCTTATCTGATTCTTGCTATCGTCGTCATCGCAATCGCGGCCGTGCAGGTACGCGTTTCCCGTCCGGTTTCCGCGGATCTTGCATCCGATGGCATTCTTGTTTACAATCTGCAGCAGGTCTCGCAGACGCAGGGCTATAAATCACCGCAGATCGGCAAAACGGTCGATGAACACGCCCTTACCGTGGGCGACCGCGTCTATAAGGACGGCATCGGCACCCATGCCCCTTCCGCTCTCGTTTACCAGTTGCCCGAAAATGCGGATTCGCTCCGCGCCGGTTACGGCATCGATGACGAAGCAAACGGCGGCGATGTCATTTTCCGCATCCGTGTGGATGGGAACATTGTCTGGTCAAGCGGCCCCATTCAGAGCGGAAAGGGCGCCGGATTCATTGCGGTTCCGGTGCGCGGCGCAAAAACCGTAGCGCTTGAAACGGATACGGACGGCCCGGACGCTAACGACCATGCGGACTGGCTTTCGCCCGTCGTGACACGGAAATAAAAACGGACACGGACAAAAAATAGCCCTGAAATGCGCAATATAGTGCGTGATTCATTGACTTTTTGCCTGTAATAGAGTATATTTATGGCTAAATGCGCAATATAGTGCGCAAAATGGCTGATTTATGGAAAAACTGAGCAAAATCATCGAGGAAAAACGGCAGAAACTGAGGCTTTCCCAGCAGGACCTGGCGGAAATGTCCGGGGTTTCCTTGCGCACCGTGACGGGAATTGAAAACGGCGAAGCTAACCCTTCGCTCGATACTTTGGACAAAATCGCATACACCCTGGGTTTGGAAGTTGCCTTGACCGAAAGGGTAAAACAT
>JBAYFD010000189.1:0-3901 GCA_041667365.1 Fibrobacteraceae bacterium
AACGTTCTCGCAGTCATCGTCACTGTCCTTGCGACTCTTTTTCACAAATGGTACTCGGTCCTCACCCCCGAATGGTACGGATACTCGGCGCACAATACGGTGCTGGAAAATATCGTAACCCTCTTCGCAATCGTACCCCCGGTTGTCTGTTGTATTTACATCATCGCAAAAAATGCATTCAAGGCCAAAGACAAAACAATCAGAAGCGCACTGACTTTCCTGTTCATAAGCGTACTCCTCGCCCTGTTCGCTCACGAGGATAACGCCTTCATCCAGCTGCTCGATGACGACTTCGGAAGCATGCTGGATGTTCATCGAATATTGCGAAAGCACTAGCGCCGTGCGGCAGAAAAGCAGGATCAGCACGAAACCGATGATGGAGGAACTTTCGCCGTAGACGAAGAAATTGAAACGTGTCAGTACGACGTCGAGGAAAAGTCCGGCGAAGAAAGCGAGGACCACGCTTATGAGCAGGAAGGTCAGCGCGCTTTTGATCGTCTTGTCTTTTGCTTTGAAAGCATTTTTAGCGATGATGTAAATGCAGCAGAGTATGGGAGGAACGATGGCGAGGAGGGTGACGATGTTTTCGAACGTCGTATTGCGCGCCGAATATCCGTACCATTCGGGGGTGAGGACCGAGTACCATTTGTGAAAAAGAGTCGCAAGGACAGTGACGATGACTGCGAGAACGTTCCACACTCTCCAGAATGTGAAATGAATTCGTTCCTGAGTGAGAGCCGCTCCGGACATCAGGAGGGCGAATCCGATCTGTATCCAGAAATAGGAGGCGATGTTGAACATCCAGAACTGGGAAATTTCCGTAATGGGAAGCTGGCTCAGCACGTTCAGGCCGTTCCAGAAAATATCGATGAGAACGAGGTAGAGCAGGGAATTGCGGTAAGCCTTGTTGCAGGAGGATGTCTGCAGGAAGAACAGGAAACCGAACAGGACAAAAAACGCGGTGGCGGAGAGAATCGCGTGAGTTGCGGTTTTTTCAAAAATCAGATTATCCATATCGGCTTCTTGTTAACATTTGTAAATATATACGTTTGTCGCGGGGAAAGGATTCAAATGGCATACATTTTTTAACACAGAAACGGAATATAAAAAAAGCCGCCAGATGGCGGCTTCCTTGCATTGGATGAAACTTTATTTCTTTGTGCGCTGGATACCGAACGTGCGGGTCACGCTATAGGAATCCGAATAAGTGAAACGCCTGACCGTCGCTGCGTCCTGCTTAAAGTCCGGGGCATAGCGCGCCTTGACGGAGGCTTTCGCGATGTAGGCTCCGGTTCCGATGGCTTTGCCGTTCTCGGCGGAGAGCCCGCTGTTCGCATGGTTCACCCATTCGATCCGGAGCGCGACCATGTTATCTGAAGAGAGATCCGCCGGGAGTGCCGTGAGCTTGCCCTTGATCCGGTTCACGTAACCGCCGAGGTTCGTGTAAATTGGAATATCATAGCGGATGAAGAGGCTGTCCCAGGCGGGGGATTCCTGCAGGGAGGCTCCGCGCGGAACGCCCATGTCGATCTTGAAGATGGCTCCGCCGAAAGTCATCGAGGCCGTGTCTGTGGAATTGATGACTTTGCCGTCTTTATCCACGAGATCCCAGGCCGCGGTCTGGGCGTTCAGGATATAGACGCGGAAATCTTCGTTGCCGGCGTTCTCGCTCACATTCTGCGCAGACACCTGAGTCACGTTATCCTTGAGGCGGAACGAGAAGTCGATTTTCGGCTCGCCGCTTCCCGTGACAGTCGCCCACGGATTGTTCGCTGCGGGTAGGTTTCCGCTCGCATCGGTGAGGGAGCTCAGTTCCTGAGGCGTGAAGCGGATGCGGTCGCCTTCCATCACTTCGCCCGGAGCTCCGGACTGGTAGAAGAAGCTGATCGCCGCGGTCTGGAACTTTTCCGATTCCGCTTCGAGAGTCACAGGTCCTTTCCGTTCGCGCTGGATAGAGGGGAGTGAGTTCCCGCGGGAGGTTATCGGTTCGCTTGCCGTCGCGGTGAGGGCGTAGATCTTGCCGCTCTGCTTGATGACGCCGCCGATGATGACGGGACCGGCGAGATCTTCCGCGAGGGTGGAGTCGCTTTCGTAGTTCGCGCCTGCGCCCTTGTGCTGTGTCACGAGACCTGCGCCGGTGAGTGTGGAGCCTTGATAGATACCGGAGTATTTCCCGTTCGTGTTCCCGAGCGAGAAGGGCTTCGCGAGATTGAGGACCGCTGAAGTGCGGTCATCGGACCAAGTGTAGGATGCCGTCGTGAGCGTTTCAGGCGCAGCCGAACCGAATACGACGGAGATCGAATCCGGCGCGTGCGTGGCATCCACGGCGCGTTCGAACAATACGTATACGTTTTCCGCGAGGCCGTCGCCGTTTTTGTCCGAAATGCTTGCGTGGACGAGGGCCACGGGCAGAATTTTCAGCGTGACCGTGTGCAGGGGTTGTGCGCAGAGTGTCGAAATGGGATTGCCGGATTTATCGGCGATTGTTGCCGTGGTTTTGAGCTGCGCCGTCATTCCTGCGCTCACGGGCGAAGTGCTGTCCGCCGGGATCTGAATGTCGAATTCCCAGATGTTCCGGGCATCGTTGTAGAGTTTGGATGTAATCACGGTCGGTTCCGTGACCGCGGTCCCGTTGCTGTAGAGATTCACGGGCCAGGTGATGCCCGGCGCCGCGATGGGCTCGCTGAATTGCAGATAGACTTTATCCACGGTCGCG
Source organism: Fibrobacteraceae bacterium (assembly GCA_041667365.1). Classification (GTDB taxonomy): domain Bacteria; phylum Fibrobacterota; class Fibrobacteria; order Fibrobacterales; family Fibrobacteraceae; genus JBAYFD01. Next base: position 2,717 of record JBAYFD010000189.1, read on the forward strand.
CCTGGAAGCCGTTCCAGTACGGAAATGGATGTGAGCATGGGCCCGATTCCATCCGCGTAGGTGTCCGTGCTGCTCTGCGTCGCGCCGCTTACGTTGCTTATGAGCGTGACGCTTCCGGAGGGATTCGTGTTGACCGCCGTGTTCGTGGGTGCGAATGCCACAAGAAGCGTGAGGCTGTCCTTGAGCGTCGCCGAAGTCGAAGTGACCGTGTCGCCGTCGTAGACGATTTTCGCGCTGTTGAAACTCTGCCCCTCGAGATACGGGGAGGAAAGCGTAATTTGAACCGCATCCGGGACAAAGTCGCAGTTCGTGTCGAGCATCACCGCCGCGCCGATGATCGGCCAGGGCGGGAGATCTTCAATGGAAAGTTTCACCTTTGCGCTCGTGTAGCTGTATTTGGAGGAACCGCCGGTCGCGCTCCCGATGAGGGTTGTCGCTACAGCGGTGCTGCCGCTGAAGTAGATGTCCGCTTCGCCGTTCGAAAGCGTGACTTCCGTAACGGCGACCGTCGCCGTTGAGCTTGTGTAGAACTGGACCGTGCCGGCGAGAGTGGATAGCGATACCGCGAAATCCTCACCGGTGACGATGGCGCCCGTGGAGTCCGTGAGCTTGATGTGCACGGATCCGCGCTTGCCGATGTAGGCGCCGACGCTGTCCGAAGGAACGAATACGAGAATCCGTTTTTCGAGCGGTGTCGTGATCGTGTCCACTTCCACGTTGGAGCGCACCACGTCGCAGGCGCAGTCGTAGCTGCCACTCGCGTTCGCGTTCCTGTTATGCCAGAGCACCCAGTCAATGCGGTTGTTGCCGTAGGCGAGGGTCGTATCGATGCTGAAGTTGATGGAGTCATAGCGGCTCGCGTTCTTGTAGGAGAACGTTTTACCTATGCCGTTCGCTTCGAAGGCGTCCAGGTATCCGGTGGGGGACACGCTGCCGCTACCCGCATACTTGGCGGTGTAGGCGACCTGTTCCGTGTCCGGAAGCTGGGTCGTGAACGGGGAAGTGAAATTCAGGGCGACGGTGCGGTCGATGAAGAGGTCGCTCGTCGTCGGATCGTAGGTTGGATCGTAACCGTAGATATGCTTGCCGTTGTAATAAATGGCGACGTAGGGATCCTTGGTGAAAGCGACTTCCTTTACTCCGTTCACTGTTTCGAGGTATGTCGTTTCGCTTCCGCTGTAAGCG
>JBAYFD010000190.1:0-3897 GCA_041667365.1 Fibrobacteraceae bacterium
CTTGCCCGGCACAACGATCTCAAAGTCATTGAAAGCGAAAACTCCGACGGCTATGCGCGCAGCGTGAATATGAACTATCCGTACCTCACGCGGGCGAAGAACCAGTGGGCGTATACGGCCGAGGGCTTGATGCGCAAACAGGACGTTAATCTGTACTGGAGCGGGGACCTCCCGCCGGGAGCCGTACGGATAAGCCTGCCGTCGACCGTCGCCCCGGACAGCGTCTCCGCATACAATGCACGGCATTCTAACAAAGTAATGAAAATTAACGATTTCCGAGAGGATTCGGCGAGCGTGCGGCTCGGACGTTCCTTCGGTAATTCCGAATTCAAACTATACCTCGGCGCTACTTACGATTATCACCGCATGGGGCAGGATTCTCCGAAACTTTCCCGGTATATTTTCAAGAAGGACGGCGCTTATTACGCGATCGATTCCGCTCTTGCGGAGTCGTGGCTTCCGAAGCTTTCGGACTCGCGCTTCGGCGGGTATGTGACGTTATCCCGCATTCGTTACGACCGCCTCAAAAATTTCCGCCACGCGAAGTGGACGGAGGACATGGACAAGGGCTACACCGTGACTGCGGGCCTTGCGCGCAACGTCTCCGAAGTGGGAGCGGATAACGATGACTTCCGCGCGAATTACGACATCTACCTTGCGCTCGGTTCCCGCTCCCATCATGTAACGTTCCGCGGCAAGTCGTATTTTTACTTTGACGACGACAGCCGCCATGATGTTTATGAATTCGCCGGCGCTGAATATCTTTGGAAGCCGAATGACAAAGTATCTTCGCTCCTTTCAGGTTATATGGATACGTACAAGCGCTCTGCCTACGGAAGACAGCTTTCGCTCGGTGGCTTCGAGAACGAGGAGTTCTACGGCTTCCCCGGTTCGTTAATGACGGGTCAGGCGCGCTTCTTTATGCAGGCGGAACAGCGTTATTTCCCGGATTTTGAAATCGGTACTGTCGTTCCCGTGTTCGCCGTGTTTGCCCGGGCGGGGGAGACGAAACCGGAAATCCATGAATTTGAGCCACGTGACCTCACTTATGCGGTGGGTTTCGGTGTGCGTTTCGTGATGACGAAATCAGTCACCGGGCTCGTGAATCATCTGGATGTCAGCTGGCCTTTGAATGGACCGCTCGCAAAACCGATGCCGCGTTTCGCTCTCATTGGACTTTTCTCTCTCTGACGGCAGTCCGTCGAAGGAATCATTATGCAGCAGGAAACTCTCCGCAAGCTTTACATCGCAGAAATGGCGCTCGGCGTCCTTTCTATGCTTCTCGGCGCTTTCATCACGGCGCTTGTGTGGCGTGAAGGCTATTATGTGGGCGCGCTCATGCTTGTCGTGACGGGCCTGTTGAGTTTCTTCCTCGCCTGGCGGGAATACCGCGGCTGGGAAGGCTCCCGCACGCAGCGCACTTGCATCGCAGTTCTGCGTCGCACGTTCCTGTTCCTGAACCTGATGCTGTGCCTTCTCGTCGTGGTCACGTTGCTTTCGATTGTCTGGCATCCCTGATAAAGCATAACGGATGTTGTAAGGCGTCGCAACGCGGGATTTGGCTTTTTTTACTAAAAATGAGTTTTTGAAATACATTTTGATGGGCTTGTTTGGGGATTCTTTCCTCGAATCGGAGTTTTTATATGCTTAGAATGAAAATTGCTGCGGCCGTTGCAGTAATCTTTGCCGTTGGTTCCCAGATTTCCTTTGCCGGTGACACGACTTTGCGTTCCCTCGCCACAGAGCGTGGTCGTTATGTGGGCTCCGTGATGAATTCCGAATGGTTCTGGGGCTCCATCGATGACGCTTATGAGCCGATTCATAAAGCGCAGTTCAATGCTGTCGTTCCGGAAAACGAAATGAAGTTTGATGCGCTCGAACCTTCGCAGAATACGTTCAATTATACGAATGCAGATAAACTCGTCGCCTATGCCCAGGCAAACGGGATGCGTCTGCGTGGGCACGCCCTTGCATGGCACAGTCAGGTGCCGAGCTGGGTTTCTAGCGGAACGTGGACGCGTGAGACGCTTCTCGCCGTGCTCAAGAATCACATTCTGAATGTTGTCGGACATTTTAAGGGAGAAGTCGCGGAATGGGATGTAGTGAATGAGGCGATTTGCGATAGTCCCGTAGGCTGGCGCACATCTAGCTGTGGCACGACTTCCATCTGGCAGACTGTCATCGGTGAGGATTTCATTGATTCCGCTTTCGTGTGGGCGCACCAGGCGGATCCGGACGCGGAACTGTTCTATAACGATTATAGCCTCGAGTGGGGAACCGCGAGCGGCTCTAAAGCGGGCTTCCTCCTTACGCAGATCAAGAAGTGGAAGGCCGCGGGTATTCCAATAACTGGCGTGGGCTCGCAGACACATATCGCGAACACTCACACGCAGACTCCGAAGAATCTTTCGGCTCTTGCCGATTCGCTCAACGCTTACGGACTTACCTTCAACATCACTGAATTGGACATCGGCTTCACCAAAGGCTCGACGCCATCGCAGTCCGACCTGGAAGCGCAGGGACATCTTTATGCGCAGTTCATGGACATGTTCCTTGAAAAAACGAATATGAAAGTTTTTATGATGTGGGGCTTCACGGACAGATATTCCTGGCTACCCAAGTATCAAGGCAAGGACTACGGCCTTATTTATGACAGTAATTACGTCAAAAAGCCCGCTTATGATAGCCTTGTCGCTTCGCTTAATCGGCATGCGGCTTTGTCTGCCGTGGCCTCTGTCGGTTTTTCCGCACAGGTTCAGCTTTTCTGCTCTGTGTATGATATGAACGGAAAATTTGTACGCAATTTTGCAGCTGCGGGCACCGATGCCTTGCGCGATGCGTGGAACGCCAATTCCGCTGAACTTCCCAAGGGACTGTACATTGTGCGTTATCATGCAGTTGGCGCTTCTCCGCGAAGCGTTAGGCTTTTTAAAGACTGATAAATTACCTGATCAGTGTTGGGAGAGGTCCTTTCGGGGACTTCTCTTTTTTGTATGCATTCAAAATCACCGGCTGGGCCGGTGGTCCTGAAAAAGCCTTCTGGCGTTGCGTTGTGACGACAACTGCATGACAACATCAACAGACTTAGGATCGACATCATCGAGGCGGAGGTGTGCACTGATCACGTGCACATGCTTCTCGAAATTCCGCCGAAGTATGCGGATTCTACATTCGTCGGCTATCTGAAGGGAAAGAGCGGCCTGCACATTTATGAGAAGTATCCGGAGCTTAAGTTCAAACACAGGAACAGGGAGTTCTGGTGCCGGGGCCGCTATGTCGACACGGCGGGTAAGAATGCGAACAAGATCAAGGCGTATGTCCAGGATCAACTGACGGAGGACAAATCCGGCGAACAGCTGACCATGATGGGAAAGCTCTGACCCGTTTACGGCTGGCTCGAAACAGGCGGACGTGACAATCAATGTTTTTTTGCATTTTGCCAAGGCAAAATGGCCTAAACGCTATCGCGTTTAGTCGACATTCTGTCGAACCCAGAGCATTACAATCAAAAAATTACTATATTCATATTATCTTCCTCTACTTCGGGGGTGCTCTGGTTTCGACAGGGTTGCTGAAGCGTGAGTTGCGTGCCGAGGGTCTGGTTCGCCTCGTAAAAAAACCGGAAAACAATAAGTGCTAACGAAGATTACGCACTCGCTGCCTAATTAGCGGCAACGCCGGACCTGGTTCCCCTCCCATGGGGATTAGAATCCGGACATAATATGGGATAGGGATTCGTCATACCTGGGGGCGCGTCCCGAGATTCTCTAGGCTGGCTGGGATTTGCGCCGACCTTCTTGGGCGTGGAAACCGGCGAGACATTAAATACGAAGGAAACGCACGTAGGAATGAACGGGGACGTGACTTTGGACAGGAGTTCGACTCTCCTCACCTCCA
>JBAYFD010000191.1:0-3868 GCA_041667365.1 Fibrobacteraceae bacterium
AAATTATCCATCACGATAATCCGGTCCTTCACGCCGAGTTTATCCGCCCATTTGCGGATGAGGTCAGCATCCCGCTCGCCGATGTTCACGAACATGATGCGGATATGATTCTTTTCCAGATCAGCGGATGCGTTTCTAAGCTTGATGATTCCGGCCCGGCAGGGAACGCACCAGGTTGCGAAATACACGAGCGCGACGCGGTCCTCCGGAGTTTTCACCATTTTCTGCAAGTCCGTACGCGTCCATGGCGATTCCCCGTCCTTCGCGCTGCGGGCCGCGAACCACGGCACGGAATCCTTGATCGAGGCGGGAACCGGCAGCGTTTGCGAGAGATTAGCAGTCGCCGGAGCGGAGAAAGCAAACGCGGCGGCGCAAAGAATCAAAGCACTCAGAAATTTCATTCTAACGTCCATTTGTCAAGTTCTGCGGACCAGTCGTTCCAGAACGCGCCTTCGGCGACCTGCGTCATCAGACGGGACCTCGCTTCGGCGGCGTCATAGCGGCCGATGCCGCGCACATTGTCCGCGCGGAGGCGGAAATATGTTTCACCGGAACAGGAACTGCCCGTAAGCTGCAGATTGACGGAACACGCCACCCCGAAGCCTCCGTCAGCACACGCGGGTGCCGTTGATTCAAAAGTCAGACGAAGCCCTGAAGCGCACTCCCCCGTTTCCATCCTGTAGCGGGAAGAAATCCGGGAAAGCGCCGCGGACGCGATATCCGCCGTCAAAGAATCCGGAGACACGCTCCAGAAGAATGCATAGCGGGAACGGAAGCGGTTGTAATCCTCCGCCATGCGGTCGTAAGCGACATCGAGGGAATCCGCACCGGAAGCGCTCCAGGAGCCAAGTCCCTGCAAAATGCCACGCGCCGCGGAAACTCTTCCGTATAAATTCATAGCACGCTTCCAGGCGGCGTTCTTGCGGAGCGGATGATCCTGCGCAAGTTCCTCGTTTTCCGCAAGCGCGAGCGAATCCGCAGCAAGTTTTTCCTCCGCGGCAAAAGGCTTAGCGGCATCCGCGCGGGACATGCAGGCGACTGCGCCGGTCTGCCCGGAAGGTTCCCGGAAAATAGCGACCTGCCGCGCGTCCTGCGCATTCAAAAGCGTGGCGGACATCACCGCATCCGAAGTCCACAAAGACGACAGGGATTCCTCGCCGTCCGCTTTCACGTTCTGATTCTTCACGGAACGGTTCTGCGAAACGACGGTGGACTTGATCTGCGAAGCAATGTCGGCGCGGGCGCGCGCAAGCGCATCCGCATCGTTCGTCCCGATTCCCGCGCCGCGCAGATCGGAAAGGGACGGGCAGACGGCGCCGTCCAGCTTTTCAGGTAAAGAAACAGCCTGTTCCCGGACCGACGCTTTCCCCGTACCGCTGCAGGCGCAGCATCCAAAGAAAGCGCCTGCGAGAAGCAGGCGCAGTATAATAGAACTTATGCGCATTCCGGAAACATAAACCGGATCAGTGTTGCTGCTGTATCTGCTGCTGGTATGCGGCGGAGGCCTTGTCCATGCGCTTCTGCATATCGGCGGATTCCGCGCGGAGCATGAACTCCTCCTGAGAATTCGCGGCCTGCATCACGGCCTTCTTGAAAACGTCGGGGTTCATAATGATAAGGGCATATACCTTGTACTTGCCTTCATCTTCATTGAACTGCGTGATGGTTTTGTAGACGGTCGCGCCCGAAAGTTCCTGCTGGGTGTATTCGTTCGCCTTCTCTTCCCAGATTTTCTGCGCTTCACCGTTCACATTCTTCGCATACTGTTCCTTGTAACGGCTGATCTGCGTCTTCATCGCTTCCGCGACGGCGGTGCGGGCTTCATCCGCGGCCTGCGTACGTGCGATCATCTCGTCGTTAGAAACAGCCATACCGATTCCGCACGGGACATCATCTTTCGCAAGTTTGTCCTTGATCTGTTCCAACTCGCTAGCGGGCGTCGTGACCGTCTTGTAATTGCCCTGAGCGGCCTTCTGAGTCGAACTCGCGCAACCGGCGAGGAACATCGCGCAGGTACCTGCGATGAGAACGGTAATCAACTTATTCATATACGCTCCTATCATTGGTTTCCGGAGTTTGACCGGTGGTTTTTCAAGAATATAACAAAAAAATATGCTTCATATCAAAAAATTCCCCGCTTTTGCGGGGAATTCAAGATCATTCACGATATCTGGGCTATTTCGCCGGACGGCGGTAACCCCAAAGCCTGAGGAGATCATCCGTCGCGACGCGCTTCGAGCCCAGTTTCTTATCGGGCAGCTCGCACTGCAAGGTGGACCGGATCTTCACGGACGTATTGAATATGTAGGCGCCCGTGCCGAGCTTCTTGCCGTCGGAATCATACAGATATCCGTCGGCATCCGGCTTGAGTTCGAAGTACAGATGAATGAGTCCGCCGTCATCCACATAATCGCCACTGCTCGCGTCCACATTGAAGGCATAGTCCTCGACGTATGCGCCGAGAGAAGAGAACACCCACACATGCAGGGATATCTCATTCTTGTACAGCTGGGCGCTGGAAAGGTCGGAATAATCAACGTTCGCCGCGAACGCGGAATCGCAGTAGTTCTCGACATAATCCTGCACCGAAATCATGCGGCGGTCCCAGCCTCCACCAGAATCCAGCGAAATCAAGCCGTTCGCTTCCACGCGGTCCGCAAGCGTCGCGGAATTACCCAGGGCGTTGATGGACGGCGTCTGCGCGGTCACGACGAGCGTCGGGCCAAGGTGACCGGAAAGTCCTTCATACGGGTCCTTCCCGCTGCCGGCGGATGTCTTGCCCGACGTCGAGCCGGTAAGCACTTCCTCTTCTTCTCCCGTAGCCGCATTCAGCAGCGTGACGCCGAACGCCTCTTCGGATGTCGTTTTCGAGGAAGCGTACTTCTCAATCGTCTTTGAATCAAATGTCACGAGAGGATCTTCCACGGAAACGTCGATGACCTTTCCGTTCTTGAGGAATACATACGCGGTATCTGCGGCTTCGTTGCCGGCCTTGTCACGGTAGGCGCGGATGATGATGTTAAGCCCGTTGGAAAGCCCCTGCATCGTGAGCGTATCCTGCACGATGCCGTTCACCGTCCACTTGACCTGGATAGCCACGCTGCTCGTCTTGGTGCCGTCTTCCGGAGAAACGATCACGACGACCGGCGGTTTCACATCCATGATGATGGCCGTGGATTCCGTCGCGGAATTGCCGTAGGAATCCGTGTATGTGTAAGAAACGGTGTAGACCCTATTCCCTTCGGAATCCACAGTCTGCGCGCCGGCCTTGTCCGTCGTGTAACTCACGGTGACCGAATCCATCGTCTTTGAATCCGTGTAGACGTAGGACACAGTGAACAGAGCTTCATCCGCATCGGAGGATGTCGTCACCTTTCCACCCGCCGTGGATGTCACGACATCGCCGGAAGCGTCGGTTTCACAGGATACCGTAATGACACGGCCGGAAGCCTCCTTATATGTGTAAGACACCGTATAAAGTTCCTTGCCGCCCGTGAGGATGCGGGTACCGCTCGAATCCGTCGTATAGCTCACCGTATATGTCTTGCCGTCCTTCGTCACTTCGTATGAGACCTCGATGAGGTTCTTACCGATGACGGTATGCGAGACTTCCGTACCGGAGGAAAGAGAGCCTTCCCCGGCAAGCGTAACGGAACCCACCGCGGAAATGAGCGCGGAATAAGTGGACGAGGAAACCGTGACCGAAGTATCGAGCTTCACCGTGAGCGAATCGCCCGTCGTCTTGCCCGTCACCGGATCCGTCGCCGTTATGGCGATTTTCGGAGTCGTCGTTTTCACATAAGAAGCGGTATCGGACGCGTCCTTCTGCTGCACGATCGTCACGCCGGATGCCGATTTGCTACCCGCG
>JBAYFD010000192.1:0-3856 GCA_041667365.1 Fibrobacteraceae bacterium
GAAATTTCTCCGTAAAGCAGCACTTTGTATAAAACGGACCAGTCCTACCAGATCTCTACGGCGTTCAGCCACCAGAAAAACCAGATGGCGAAAATCCACCAGATAGCGATGACGATCGCTCCGTTCAATATGCCGTTCCCCGCTATTCTGCCATTTTCTGTCATACCATTGAATTTATATTAAAAATATGCTGTATGGCATTTTCTGCTTTTGCAAAGGATTTATCCAATTCCTGACGTTCTTGGCCGGACCGCTAATTCTTTCCGTCGTTTTCTTTTCCTTTCTCGTCGCCATTGAATGGCTTTGCCGCCGCTACCTATTCAAATGGAAAGTCCCCGCCGCGGATACTCTCCGGATCGCCCCGTTTATAGCGTATGCCTCAAATGAAGAGGATAGCGGAGATGAATATGACGAGGAAGAAAAGAAGAATGAGAAAGGCCATGATTTTATGCCTCTCGGCCCATTCTATATGTGGTCTCTTTCGCACGAAATGTGAAAAAATTTCCCCGGAGGTTCTTTTACTATATTTCTATGACCAGCAATAAGGAATCAACAATGCAATTTCGCCCCGTCAAAGAACAACTGGATATCTTGCTTCGCGGTGTCATCGACATCGTCCCCCGTGAAGAACTTGAAAAGAAGCTCCAGAAGTCCTATGATACGGGCACTCCGCTCCGCATTAAGCTCGGCGTCGATCCCACTGCCCCGGACGTTCATTTCGGCCACACCGTCGTGATGCGCAAACTCCGCCAGTTCCAGGACCTCGGTCATACCGTCGTTCTCATCATCGGCGACTATACGGCGCAGATCGGCGATCCTTCCGGCAGGAACAAGGCCCGTCCGCGTCTTTCCCACGAACAGGTTCTCGAAAACGCCAAGCAGTATCAGGAACAGTTTTTCAAAGTCGTCCGCAGCGAACAGGTGGAAATCCACCAGAACGGCGAATGGTTCTCCAAGCTCCCGTTCTCCAAGGTCACGGAGCTCATGGGACAGTTCACAGTCGCGCAGATGCTCGAACGCGAAGACTTCCAGAACCGCTATTCCGCGGGTGTCCCCATATCGCTTCACGAATTCATGTATCCGATGATGCAGGGCTACGATTCCGTCGCCATCAAGTCCGATGTCGAACTCGGCGGCACGGATCAGAAATTCAACGTGCTCCGCGGGCGCGATCTTCAGATCTACGAAGGCATGGAACCGCAGATCGGCATGTTCATGCCCATCCTCCTCGGCACGGATGGCAAGGTCAAGATGAGCAAGTCCATCGGCAATTACGTGGGCCTGAACGAACCCGCCGACGTGATGTATCACAAGATCTACAGCCTCGCCGACAATCTCATTGAAAACTGGTTCGAACTTCTCACTGAAGTCCCCGTCGCGGAAATTGAAACGATGGTCGCTGACATCGCCGCGGGCAAGATGAACCCGAACGATGTGAAGCGCCGCCTTGCCATCGACATCGTCACGCAGTACTATGGCGCGGATGCCGCGGCCATGGCCGCGGAACAGGAAAATGCGATTCATTCCGGGAACGCCATTCCGAGCGACGCCAAGGAATGTAATGTGCCCGCTGGTTCGTACAAAGTCGCTGACCTCCTCGTCGCCATCAAGGCCTTTGCAAGCAAAGGCGAAGCGCGGCGCATGGTTCAGAACGGCGGCGTCAAAATAGGCGGTGAAAAAGTCGCGGATGCGCAGAAGGATATTTCGCTCACGGGCGGCGACAAACTTCTCGTCCAGGTCGGCAAGCGCAACTTCTTCAAGGTGAATTTCTAATGATGCAAGATACCCTTATCCTGGGTCTCAACCCGGCGTGGCAGCGGCTTTTCATCCTGGACAAGTTCGTCCCGGGCGAGGTCAACCGTCTGCCGAAAGCCGAGGAATACGCTTCGGGAAAGGGTATCAACTGCGGACGCATTCTGCAGCTTCTGGGCGGGAATCCGATTCTTGCTCATTTCCTGGGCTCGGAGCATGGAGTCCGTATCTTCGATGAAATCGCGGCCATCGGCATCCGCCAGATTCCCGTGTGGATCAATGCGCTTACGCGCATCTGCACGACCATCGTCGGAAACGGAGACACGACGGAGCTCATTGAACCTTCGCCCGTGCTTTCCGAATCGGAGAACGATGACTTCCTGCAGGCGATAAACGACTGCTGGACGGAAGTCTCCCGCATCGTGCTCTGCGGATCGTTTCCTGACAATTTCCACGCGGAAAAACTTTTTTCTCTCGATCTTACGGGCAAACGTCTTTATATCGATGCGGTGACCGGCGTTGACAAATGGCTCGGCAAAGGCAGCGTCGCGCTCCTCAAACTGAACATGGGCGAGTACTGCAAGCTCCTGCAGCAGCAGGGCATCCCGCAGGTGACTTCAAGTCCCCAGTTCTGGAAAATGACGGCATCGACCCTTCTTGGAAAACTTCCCGTGCGGAATCTCATTGTCACCGATGAGGATGCTCCCGTCCGCGCTTTCCGTATGGAAGAGGGCAAGCTCCAGTACTGGATGCTCACACCTCCGAAGGTCCAGGTAGTGAACGATGTCGGCGCCGGAGATTCTTTCCTTGCGGGCTATCTCAGCGCGGAATCCGATGAACTTTCCGTGGCGAACTGCCTTGCCCGCGCGACCGCCGTCGCCGCTGCGCGCTGCGAAGCGGACCGTCCGTGGAATCTGAATCTGGAACGCGCATCCGCTCTGGAACAGTCGCTCGTTCCGTTGGTGGAAAAAGTGAACGATTAACGGTATGCGCACGCTCGTCGCCGTTCCTTCCCTTCAAGAGTTTCAGGCATTGTATCCATCCGTGGATATTTCTCCGGAGTCTTCCGGCGTACCCTGCGCATTGAACGCCCGGCTGTCCGTCGGAGTCCCTGGCATCGGCGGGGCTGCATTCGGCGCGCATCTCGCGAAAGCGCTTTCTTCGGAACGATTTGACTGCGTCTGCATCACGGGAATCTGCGGCGCTTATCCGGATTCCGGGCTCGGTCTATGCGACGTCGTCCGCGTAGATTCGGAATGTCAGGGCGATTTCGGTTACGAAGCGGAAGACGGAACTTTTAAACCGTTTCCCGCCGCGGAAATACTGAAATCGACGGGCACGGTCCCTCCTCCGCTGTCGGAACTCCGCGGAGTCGCTTCCGTTTCCGTGAACACCTGCACGGGAACCCTTGAAACGGCGACCCTCCGCGCCCATGCGTTCCATTCGCAAGTGGAATCGATGGAGGGCTTTTCTGGATTTTCCGTCTGCGCCGCGTCCGGCGTGCCTGTGTATGAAATCCGTGCGGTGAGTAACATCGCTTCCGTCCGGGACAAGGCTCTCTGGAAAACGGAAGAGGCTCTCGCCGCGCTTAAACAGGCTCTTTCCGAGGCCGGACTTTTATGAATCCGCAGAAGCTCAGACTGGGCATTTCCACGTGCCCTAACGATACTTTCATCTACGAGGCGCTCATAGCCGGCATCCCCGGTTCCCCGTTCCGCTTCGACGTCACCTACGCCGATGTCCAGACGCTGAATGAAATGGTCATCCGCGGCGAGCTCGACGTCGCGAAGATCAGCTGCGGAGCGCTGCGCCGCCTCGATCCGCTGTACCGTATCCTCGACTGCGGCGGCGCCGTCGGCTACGGATGCGGCCCTCTTCTGCTTTCCTCTTCTTCGGACGCATTCGATCCGTCGCTCCCGACGGAACTTCCCGGTAGGGACACGACCGCCGCCCTGCTTTTCAGGCATTGGGCGCAGGGGAACGTCCCCGCCGTTTCCGCGCCGGTTTCCTACGCGTTCTTCAACGAAGTCTACGACCATCTCCGCTTGGGAAAGAGCCTGCAGGGCGTCGTCATACACGAACACCGCTTCACCTGGAAACGCGA
>JBAYFD010000193.1:0-3817 GCA_041667365.1 Fibrobacteraceae bacterium
ATCGGACGATGAATTCCTTGCCGCGCGGATGGCGGATGAGGAACGCTCTGTGCTCGCGGAAAAGCGGGAGAATCTGCGGAATGCGCTGGCTTCCGCCGAGGGCTCCGTGGCGCAGGCGAGTTCGGCTCTGGAAACCTGCCGCGCTAAGAAACTTTGTGCGGAAGATGCCGCGTCTGCGCTCACCGAACGGCAGAACGCCCTGCGTAAAGAACAGGAAAAGAATCGATCGGATCTGGAGAATGCCCGGATTCTTTGCCGCGAATATGAAGCGAATGAAAAGAAGACAGAAACGCTGCGTGAGGAATTGGCTGCGCTGAATGCTTCTTATGAGAAATGGGCAACGATGCAGACTTGGTTCGGTAAGCAGAACGGCGGTGATTTCGTCGAGTTCGTTCAGGGTATCACATTCGGCTCTTTGCTGCAGGAAGCGAATAAACAGCTAGTGCGGATGGTTCCCCGGTATGAATTTTTCCAGAAGCCGGATAAACCGCTGGAGCTGTGGATCGTCGATCACGATAACGGCGACGAGGAACGGCCGGTGACGAACCTTTCCGGCGGCGAGACGTTCCTTGCGAGCCTTGCCCTTGCGCTCGGAATCGCCTCGCTTGCAAGTGAAAACGTCAGCGTCGATACGTTATTCTTAGACGAAGGCTTCGGAACGCTGGATGATAAGGTGCTGCATGATGTCATTACCGTTTTGCAGGAACTGCAGAAGCGCGAAGGCAAAATGCTAGGAATAATCACTCATGTGGATGCCCTTAAGAATGAAATTCCGCTGCAGATCCGCGTTGAACGGATCGTGGGGAACGAGGGGCACAGTCGCCTGATGTGCGACGGGGTCGTTACCGCCGGGTAAAGCGCGCCGTGAAGGATTACTACGGGGCCCAGATCCGGTGTAATGACTTTCTTTAAAAAGAAGCCCCGCCATCCGGCGGGGCCTTGATTTCTGTTTCGTGAAATCGCGTGAACCTTAGAGTTCGGGCTGCTTGCCCGTGAGGCGCACGAAGATTTCGACGTACTTGGCGAGCGTGTTCTTCACGACTTCGGCTGGAATGACGGGACCCGGATAGGTCTTGCCCCAGTCGAGCGTTTCGAGCCAGTCGCGCACGTACTGCTTGTCGAAGCTTTCCTGGTTCTTGCCAACCTGGTACTTGTCCGCGGGCCAGTAACGGCTGGAATCCGGGGTGAGCACTTCATCGATGAGGATGGTCTTGCCGTCGATTTCACCGAATTCGAACTTGGTGTCCGCGAGGATGATGCCCTTGGACGCCGCGTAGTCGCGCGCCTTGGTGTAGACGTCCAGGGACAGGTCGCGGAGAGTCTTCGCCACTTTTTCGCCGACGATTTCAAAGGTCTGCTCGTAGGAGATGTTTTCATCGTGGCCGACGTCGGGCTTGGTGCTCGGCGTGTAGAGCGGCTGGGCGAGTTTTTCGCACATCTGGAGGCCTTGCGGAAGCTTGTGACCGCAGATCATTCCGGTCTTTTGGTAATCCTTCCAGCCGGAGCCGACGATGTAGCCGCGCACGATGCATTCGACGCTGTGGCGTTTGGCCTTGCGGACGATCATCGAACGACCGCGGAGGTAGCCCGCATGCTTTTTGAGGACTTCCGGATATTCGTCCACGTTGGCGGTGACAAGGTGGTTCGGCATGCCGAGCTGCTTGAACCAGAACAGGGAAAGCTGGTTCAGGATCTTGCCTTTGCCGGGGATCGGCGTGGGGAGGACCACGTCGAACGCGGAGAGACGGTCGCTTGCGACCATGAGGAATTTATCCCCGAGGTCGTACATATCGCGGACTTTGCCCTGATGGAACAGGGGAACTTCAGTAATGGGTGTATCGAATTTTAGACTCATAGTGTGCCGAAATATAGAAAAGCGCGGTTTGCTATATTATGGAACATGATGCCATTTGCAATACTTTCGATAGCGATGTTCGCCGCGGCTTTTGCCCCGGAAACCGAAAAGAACTTCATGAACGCCTGTTCCGTGGGAACGGATTCTTCCGTGTGCCGCTGCACGCTTTCGAAGATTGAAAAGCAGTACACCGAACCGCAGTTCAAGAACATTGATTCGCAGCTCAGCCATGGGAAAAAGGCCCCGGCTTACGAAACGTTTGTGCAGAAGTCCGTCGCGGATTGCAGGGCGGAAGCGTCGCAGGGAAGCGCCGCGGGCGCAGTCGCCGGTTCGCAGGTGTCCCCGGAGAACGCGGCGATGATGCAGCTCGTCATCGGGATGTTCGCGGAATCCTTTGAACCGGAATGCGTGCAGTCCCTGAATTCTTTTCTGGGAAATGCGGAAAGTCATAAGAGCTGTTCCTGCTTCCTGGAAAAAATGAAAGCTCCGGAAGTGATTGACCAGCTCGCCCCGCTTTTCATGGAGGGAAACGAGCAGAAGGAAACGGATTTTCTATGGAGCGTGGGCTCCGTCTGCATTCCGGAAAAGTTTACTTTGGAGATGGAGAATAATATCGTCAGGCAATGCGCGGACGGCAATAGCGATATGTCGAAGACGCTCTCGGAGAAAACCTCGGATGCCAAGGTCAGCGAAAAGAATTGCCGGTGCGTGCTTGGTGAACTCGAAAAGAAATACACGTTCCGCGATCTGGCGAAGGCGGCGATGAATGCGGATGATTCGGCGCTTATCGTGTATGTGACGGAGGCTTCCGCCCGTTGCGGTGAAATGAAATAAATAGTGGCTGCTTTTTAATTTCCGGATAGATACGCCGTTATTGCGGCGTAATTTTTTATGCTCTGGAATCCGGTGAGGACGATGACCCAGAGGCAGAAGATCCATTGAATTTTATCGGATTTTATTTTTGAGAGGAAATAGAGGGGCAGGACTGCGAAGATTGCGCCCGTTACGAAGAACACCCGGCCTGCGGATGCGTATAAAGTCGGAGATAACGCTACGACTGCTGACGTTCCGATGGCTGCTAAAAATAGGATGCCGATACCTTTGGAATGCAGAAAAAGCATGGAGAAAATGGCAAAGAAAAGAACCCCTTGCAGAACGAGCGCCGACAAATGAATTTCGCTCACTTCATAGAGAATGCTGCCGCTTATGGGCGTTGTTGTTAACTTGTCTATGGAAAAGCCAAAATCAGTGAATGCCGGAATCTGGAGCGCGGTAAGAATTGCTCCCGCTGAGCAGAATGTGAGAATGATTGCTTCGGCCTTTCTTTTTCGGATCGTTCCTTCGTAGAACCGGAACGTGAGAAAACCGGTGCAGATGGCGAGCAATGGAATGGCTGTTTCATGGGCGAGTCCATTCAGTAACCATTGAAGAGAAAAAGAAATGCGGTCTTTTATTGTCGCCATGTCTAATGCGGGAAACCAGTGCGTCTGTTCGCTCGCGTATCGGATGGCGTTTCCCGGCGCTTTCAACATAATGACGATGCAGGTCAGAAGCAGAACGCCTAATGCGGCATTTGTCTTGAAGTTCTGCTTTGTGCAAAAAACGGATGCAAGGATTAGTAGAAATAAAGCGCCAGCGATCTGTTCCTGTGCGAGCCCCGCATAAATCAGCATCGGTATAGCTATGAAATAAAGTGCTTTTGGATAGTGCGTTTGCCGTAAAGAGCAGATGAACGGACGGGCTGCAACGGATGCCGCCGCAGCCGGCCATAAATAAAATAGGGATCCCGTGATCCAGAAGCAAGCCCAGCCTGTGATATGAAACCCGAGACTCGCGATGCCTGCGGATACGATAAGCAGGGCGGCAATGGGCGAAAGTCCTTTCTTGAAACTTGAAAAAATTTGTGCGAAATTATGAACAAGTAAACAAAATGCTAATGCATTTATAATCCGCCAGAATATA
>JBAYFD010000194.1:0-3797 GCA_041667365.1 Fibrobacteraceae bacterium
AAATATGGGTAAAACTGTTGACAATTTGACAATGAGGGGATGAATAAATAAAAGCAGCGCGTGCTTTGTAGAAAATATTTTTCTGTATTGGAGCTGGGCTTTTTTGGTGTCTATTAAAAGGAGATTCCATGAATCTGCGTCTTTTGACCCCTTCTGCGGCGCTCGCTGCGCTTTTCATCGCGGCACTGCCCATTGAAAGCCGGGCGGTGACCGGTCCCTGCGATATCTATGCCGCCGGGAAAACGCCATGCACTGCGGCGTACAGCACGGTCCGCGCTCTTTACGGCGCTTACAGCGGCTCCCTCTATCAAGTGCGCCGCGCGGACAATACGACTAAGGACATCGGGGTTCTTTCCGCTGGCGGCGCTGCGAATTCTTCGGTGCAGGACGCTTTCTGTTCCGGGAGCACCTGCACGATTTCCATTATTTACGATCAGTCCGGGAATGGCAACCATCTGACGAAGGCTCCGGGTGGAAGCACGACTTACGGTCCGAATAATGACGTGGAGGCCGTCGCCGATGCGCTTCCTATTTACATCAACGGGCACAAAGTTTACGGCGTCCATGTGGTGGGCTCTTCCAGCTGGACCAGTACGGGACAGGTTGGCTACCGGAATACGGCGACGAAAGGCATTGTGAAGGGCGATACCCCGGAAAGCGTTTATATGGTGACGGACGGCACTTATTACAACGGCTCGTGCTGTTTCGATTTCGGCAATGCGCTCCTTACGCCCACGGCGGGCGCGAACGGCTCGATGAATGCCCTTTACTTCGGTAGCTGCACCTGGTGGGACAAAGGCTCGGGCAGCGGGCCGTGGATTATGGCGGATCTGGAATCCGGCGTGTATAATATGAACGGGAAATCCGGTGCGACGAATTCCGCGGATATTTCCTTTACATATAAATATGTGACGGCCATTCTCAAGAGCAATTCAAGGGGAGCGACGAACGGCGGGCCGTTTACCCTCAAGGGCGGCAACGCCCAGTCCGGCGACCTTGTCTCGATCTGGGACGGTGCGCGTCCGACGAACTATGAATCAATGGCGAAAGGCGGCGGTGTCGTTCTCGGCATCGGCGGTGACAACAGCAGCATGGCGCGTGGAAACTTCTTTGAAGGCGTGATGACTAACGGCTATGCGACGACGGCGACGGATAACGCGCTCCAGGCGAACATCATCGCGGCGCGCTACGGGCAGACGACGACGGTCAGCGATGGAGGCTCGTCCTCCAGTTCGGCGGCTTCTTCCAGCGCGACGACGCCATCTTCTTCTTCGGCGGTTCCGGGCTCTAGCAGTTCCGTGCAGGCGGAAATCGCCTACAGCGAGGCGAATATTCCCGGCGTGCTTCAGATGGAAAACTATAACGAAGGCGGCGAGGGCATCGCTTATCACGATGCGGATTCCGCGAATCAGGGGGGCGTCTACCGCAAGGACGGTGTGGACATCGACACAGCTTCGAATGCATCGACGTTTGCGCTCGGATGGCTTGTCGCCGGGGAATGGACGCATTACGTGGTGAACAGCACTGTCCTTGATTCGCTCACGATTTATTTCCGTGCGGCGCGTGGCGGCGAGGGCAACGGCGCGTTCCATCTGGAAATAGACGGAAGCCCAGTGTCCTCCTCGATCATCGTTCAGAATACGGGCAGCTGGACGACTTATAAAACAATGACCGCGAAAGTTTCCGGGCTTATTCCCGGTTCGCATATACTGAGCTTCGTGGTGGATTCTTCGTACTTTAATATCGACTGGATTCAGTTCGGCGGGGAATCGCCTATGGGATTGTCGCGCCCCGCCGCCCTGCCGGCGAATGCGCCGCGGACTTATAAGGTGTTCTCGGTGACGGGACGGTACCTGGGCTCGGTGAACGCCCGCGAATACGCCGATCTGCGCGTCGCAGTGATGAAAAAATTCCCGCAGACCGGGCTGTATGTGGTGGAGTATGTTTCCGGAACGGGAAAGGTGCTTCAGAAATTCGCAATAAGTCCGTTGGATTGAACTTCTCTCTGAAGCTAAAGCGAAGCGGGGCCCGTGCGAACGGACTTCGCTTTTTTGCTTAAAAAGGGCGATTCCCGCACTTTTCCGTATGTTTCCAAAATTGATGGAAATTTACTTTAAAAACTTGCTTGTTTTTGCTTTTAAAGCCTATATTTGCTTGTGTGAATTGTGTTTCCAAAATAAGCGTATTCATGTATTTCGACTACCGGGAATATCTGCGTGATGTTCTCGATGGCCTCAGCCGCTCGGATGCTGCGCTTTCCATGCGCGCCCTTCAGGAATCGTTCGGCGTGCGGGGCTCGGCGTTCTTCGCCCGCATTCTGGACGGGACGCGCCCGCTTTCGCTTGAAAACGCGGGGCGCCTCACGGCTTCGCTCAAGCTGAACGGCAAGGAAGCGGAGTATTTCAAGGTTCTTGTCAAGTTCGGAAATGAGAAGAATGTTGATAAGCGGGAACCGCTTCTGCGGACGCTCATCGCGGCGCGCGCTGAAAATAAGGAATATGCGCTTCAGGATTCCGCGCTGGATTTCTTTTCCAAGTGGTACGTCCCGGTGCTCCGCGACCTGCTTCCGCTTTTGTCCGCGGACGCGTCGCCTGCGAAAATCGGGCGGATGTTCGTCCCTGCGCTCAAGGCGGGTCAGGTAGAAAATGCGATTGAATATTTAAAGAAGAACGGTTTCGTCCATCGGAATACCGATGGAAAATATGCGGTCGGTGAACCGCTGATATCCACCCCTCCGCGCGTCCGTTCGACCGTCCTCCGCAAATATCATTTGAAGAATCTGGAGATCGACCGCGAAATCTACGATGCCTTTGGTGCGGATGAGCGCAGTGTTTCCTCGGTCACGTGCAGCCTTTCCAAAGAATCTTTTGAAAAGGTCCGCCTGGAAATTCAGAATTTTCGCGAACGGGTGCTTGCCATTTCCCGTGAAGACAGGAATCCGTCGATGGTGTGTCATCTGGGCTTGCAGCTTCTGCCGCGGACGAAAGGGGGCGGCAAATGAAATACTCTTTGGTTGCCTTTTTTGCAGTTCTTCCCGTGCTTCTCTCCTGTTCTTCGGAGCGGGCATCGAATGGGACGGGGTCGAACGCGGGCGAAGCAGGACTGGCGATCGCATTTAAAACGCCTTCGGGTTCTCCGCTCGCGCATGCAGCGGTACGCGTCTGGGACGTTGGAACGGACAGCCTTTCCGTTGAGGATTCCCTTGTCGCGGACGATGATGGAAACGCGGTTTTTGATTCTTCGCTTTCGGGCTGGAAACTGATCGTGGCGAATTCGGGCGATTCGCTATCCGTGATGCGTCTTGTGAATTTCGGCGATACGCTTCCCGGTTCGTTGACTGCGGAATTTCCGGAATCGTTGAAGGGAAAAATGATAAAGAATGGCTCTCCGCTTTCGGGAGTAGCGGTGCGTGTCCTTGATAAAATTTCCGTGACGGGCGCGGACGGCTCCTTTGAATTCGCCGGGCTTCCGTCGGGGACGCACTTCGTGTTCGTTTCGTCGGCTTCTCGCACCAGGGCGTTCCAGATGCAGACGACGGATACGGCGAACGTCGGCGATTTTTCGGATACCGTTTATACGCTAGTGGAAAATTTTGAGAATTGGAATCAGCATACGCTCCTTGGAAAAATCTGGGGCGGCGGCTGGTGGTTTGAAAGCACTGATTCCGCGTTCGGCGGGGGCAGTTTTGTTTCCCCGGACTTTAGAGATACGGCTGCGGTGATTATTTCTGAAGGCGCATATTCCGGGAAAAGCTTATATGCAAAATTCAATGTGGATACCACTTTCACTAACGGACG
>JBAYFD010000195.1:0-3773 GCA_041667365.1 Fibrobacteraceae bacterium
CGAATCTTGCGGGGAATACCAGGTACCATGTATTTAATTTGGACAGTTGTGCGAAATATGGCAGATTTTACACCTGGACAGGGGCGATGAACCTCGATAGTTCCTATCAGTCCATGGTGGCGAGCGCTGTGATTTCCACTCCGCATCAGGGCGTGTGCCCCGCAGGGTGGCACATCCCGACGAACGCCGAATGGACGATTCTTGAGAATGCGGTGGGAGATTCCAGTGCGGGGACCGTGCTCAAGAGCACCACTGGGTGGAGAAATGACGGCAATGGCACGGACACCTACGGTTTTACGGCCCTCCCTGTGGGCGAATACGACGGCAGCATGTCCCACTTTTTCGGTGACAACAGCTTCGCTTACTTCTGGAGCGCCACGGAGTACGCCAATGACGCATCGGAGGAGCACGCTTACTACCGTGGTCTGAGCTCCATGATGGGGACCATGTTCATGAAAGGCGCCTACAAAAGTACAGGCTTTTCCGTTCGTTGCCTCAAGGATGGATCCAACGCATCGGTTCAGGAATCAAGCAGCAGCACTGAGCCCAGCAGTAGTTCTGTTTCGCCAAGCAGCAGTTCCGCCTCGGATTCCTGCGACTTTTCTATTGATGAGGATGTCTGGGAATTTACCAAAGGTTCCACGACGTATTCTTATGTCATCGATGACAACGATACCTTGACCGTGAGCATCAACGGCAAAGTGAAATATACTTATAACGTTTCTACGGCAGCTTCGCGGCAAATTCGCTATGACGCTGCGATTTCCACTTGCAAAATGTAATGGAATCGACGAACATGTCGCCCCGTTTTTGAAAATGGTGCGGCATGGGAAACCTCGGCGCTCCACTATACTTTTCGATTGCTTCCCGAGTACACTCTTCGCCAAAATCAGTGCTCAATGTCGTTGACAGCCGCCAACTCAGAATCCGTCCGCCATACTTTTCTGATTCCTTTGTGGTTGAATTTAGCTTTTGTTCTTCAACTAAGGAACCAAGCTTTTTCTGTCTCAAATTTTTAAGCCACTATAATGAAAATCCTTTTGTTCATGCGGGTTCGGCGGATTGCCCGCCTACAAAAAACATGTGTGATCAGAAAAAGCACCCGGGAAGTCTAGATAATACACGCTGTATTTTTTATTGCCAAGAGAAGTCTCCCGGCTTGGACTTTCTGCTTACCGCTTTTCTATTTTTGAGGCGGCAGGTAAAAGAAATGCTTCAGCAAATTTTGCAGAAGATCAAAGACACTCACGAATACGAAATCCTGCGCGCCCTGGAACAAGTCTATTCCGGAATCGAAAAGCGCGAAGGCGAATGGAAAGAAAAAAGTAAAATCCGTTGTCCCGAAAATTGCGGGCGCTGCTGCATCCACTTCGAGCCGTACATCAGCGAAGGCGAAGCGCTCTACCTCGCCGCATGGCTCCTAGAAAATGAGCCGGGCACGGCGAAGGCAATTATCGACGGGACGTTCCTCGCAAAGCCCGGCGTGCAGAAGGACGGATGTCCGCTGTTCGACCCCGCGGGCAAGCATCACTGCACCGTCTACGGCGGGCGCTGCCTCGTCTGCAGACTCTTCGGGTTCTCCGGGGATAACGGCAGGCAGGAGGAACGGCGATTCCGCCCCTGCAAATTTCTGCCGCCGGAAGCCCTCGCGGATCACGTTCCTCCGCTGGAACACCGCCAGTACGAGGAATGGGAACTCAGGAAAATTTTCGGAGCGCTTCCTCCCGCGATGAGCGATTTTTCGGAACAAACGATAGAGATCGAACCCGGAGCGGAGTCCGCGCTGGAGCCCCTGCGGAAAGCGCTTCCCAAGGCGCTCGCCAAACTCGAATTTTTGCTTTATGCGGAAGAGGGCAAGGATCCGGAAAAGTCCGACCTGCCCATAGAGACTTAATTTGTATTAAATCATCATCGGCGCGGAGGAGCCTTGCCAGTTCACGTCCGTCTCCGGTTCCTGATAGCAGGTCTCGGGCGGCTGCACCTGTTTCTGGAAATAGGCCTTGTGCGCGGCGACGACCTTTTCCCGCGCGAACTCCCCGTTCTTCCAGTCTCCGATTTCGACGTTCTTCCCTTCCAGTTCCTTGTAATACTGGAAAAAGTTGCGCGTGATCTTGAGGAACATCGGGTCCACGTCCAAGATGTCGTGAATCGGGTGCGGCATATAGAGCGGAACACCGAGCACCTTGTAATCTTTTCTACCGCCATCGGTCATGTCAAGGGCGCCAACCACGCGACAGCAGGCGACAGTCCCCGTGCCGAGGGCGGCGGAGCAGTAGACAAGCATGTCGAGGGCGTCGCCGTCATCGGCGAGCGTGCTCGGAATGAAGCCGTAGCTACAGGGATAACTCATCGAGGAAAGCAGGCAGCGGTCCAGGCGGAACACATGATTATGCTCGTCATATTCATACTTGACATTCGTGTCTTTCGCGATTTCAACGACGCAGTCCACTTCAAAGGGGTATTTGCGTCCGATAGGTAAGTCCAGATAATTGATAGGCATAAGTCAAAAGTAAATTAAAATTTCAAAATCGTGATGGTTTTGTGCACTGGAAAAGACAAATTTGTCACCGCGAGCGCCACCGCTGCGATACATCCTTTTCAAAGAGGCCCACGGCAATCAGGGGACCGTCCCCGTCGGGACTATAACCAACCTCTATCCGCAGGCGGTCAAGCGCCGGAATGATGAAATGCACCCCCGCATAAACCGCGCTGCGGTAATCCTCCCAGCCCGGGACGCCGTCCTTATCCCAGAGGAACGAGCCGTCCGCGCCGGCCACGAGCTGCACGCCCCAGAAAAGATTCGCGCCGAACACGGTGAACGACGTGCGCGGCAAGAGCACGAAGCGTTCCTCGGCGTTGAGGAGAATTTCATGACGGCCATGCACCGAGGAATCCGGATCGAATCCGCGTAGCGAATTTGCGCCCCCCTGCTGGAGCCTGTCGTAAAACTTCTGCTCCCCGGGGCGGTAGCGCGCGAGGGAAGACAGGTGCGTCACAAAGCGCCCCGTCTCCAGGTAAAGGCGGTTGTCCCAGAGCCATTCGAGGTAGTTCTCCGGAGAATCCGCGAAGCCGCCCGTGCGCGTGAGGCGGAATTCCTCGTAGGCGCCGTTCCTGCTGTCCACGGGGGAATCACGGTCATCGAACACGAATCCCGCGCCGAGGTCCGGAATGTTTCCTTCGCCTTCGAGGTAACGATAAGACGCAGCCCAGAGCAGCGAGAGCGGGCCGCACAGCTTTCCCGTGAGGTCCGCGTGCGCATACCAGGAGCGGTCATAGTAACCGCGGAGATCGTCCCAGCTGTCCGTGCGGAGGAATTCGACGTTCCACGAGACGGGATAATCGAAGAGCCACGGGGAGCTATTGTAAAACGCGTATTCCTTGGAATCCATCCAGGGATGTATGGACTGCCGGTACTGCACTTCGCTCCGGATATCCTCGCCCCCGACGTTCAGGTGCGCGAGCGCGAGTCCGAGCATCCAGCCGTCCTGATCCGTCTTTTTCCCGGCGGGCGAAGGAATCCAGTGGAAAAGTTCTTTGAAGCGGTATTCAAGAGCAAGCGAGTCACCGCGTTCAGTACAAATTAAGTCTATGTCGGAGAAGAGGTCGAGCCCTTCCAGTCTGCGCTTTTCCACGGCATAGTCCGCGGCGCTGAAGGCGCGGCCGGTTCCATTCAGAAGTTCCCGCGTGACGACCTTCGGATCGGTGAGCGAAAGCCCGGAATAGGAAACGGACGCGACGGGGGCGTTTTCACGGCATGACGGCGGCTGTCCCGC
>JBAYFD010000196.1:0-3699 GCA_041667365.1 Fibrobacteraceae bacterium
ATCATTCGTAAAGGAGTCATCATGCGCGTTTGGCGCATAATACATGCCGATCGCGAACTGGAGGTAATACCATTCGTTCGTGAGGTAAGTGACTAACAGGTCGAACTGCCAACCCTTGGTCGTAATGAGGGAACGCGTGTAATCGTTCGTGCTGTCCGCGACGATGTTGTGATCGAAATAAACGGTACCGTAGGACACGGAAACGCCCAGATGAAGCGGTTCCTTGGGAAACAGATAATAGTTCAGGCCGACTTTCCAACCCGTGCCGCCTTGGAGCTTGATGTTGCTGAAGTCAGGGTCATCGCCACTCGGAATGAAGCCGAAAGAACCATAAGCAGCCAAATGCCAACGTGTGATATATTCTCCGCCGAAGCCGAAGCCCATGCCGAGACCAGTCTCGCCCATGATCGGTTCGCGGGAGCCCATGCCCAGCTCGAACACCAGACGGTCCTTGAGCCAGTCGCGGCGGCGTTCAGAATTCGCATATTCATCCAGGCGCTGATCCTTGGCGAACTGTTTGCGCTGCACACGGTCGACCGCACGGGAAGCGTTATCGCCGGAAGTCGATTCTACCGAGGTACCGGAAGAGGCATCGGAGACATTATCAGACGAATCATCATCCTGCGCAAAAGCGGCAAGGGCAAGAATGCAAAGGAAAAGAGTTATCTGCTTAAGCATTGAGTAGAAGCCTCTATAAAAGAATTATAAAGTGTCGTGTTGAATATAGTTTATTTATCTCTAATCAGAATCCTTTTCAGCGTGTAAAAAGAATATTAATGGAGCAGGAAAAGCCTCATTTTTTGATTTTGAGCGGTTCCTGGTGAAACCCGCTCAATTCAGCGACGACGGATCCTATCGTGATCTCCGTCTTGACCATTACGGGAAGACGTCTGTAATCATCCGAGATCCAGATGAAAAGCTTGCCTGTCGTCTTAAAAATGCCGTCACCGCCGAGCACAGGCTCCACCTTGATGCAGCGGAAAGTGCCGAGATCCGTCTTGATCGTCTCCTTGCCATGGAGAATGACGTGCAGGACATACCGCTTTTTGCCGCTCACCGCCGCAAAATAGGTATGCCTGTCGGACTTCGAGAAATCCATGCCGCGGACGAGGTAAAAAGCGGTGACGATGCAATGTTCCCAGCCCTTAATGGACACGGCGGTATCCGTGCGCGATTTTATACGTTTCCGGTCACGGTCTTTGAAAACGGTGTCGGCGAGAACGGCCTTTCCGTTTTCCCTATCAAAGCGTATCGTGGAATTATTGTAAAAAGAGCCTTCATTCAATGCTTTTCTGAATACATCCGGCAAAAGACCATAGCGCTGCGCCCGCGTGAAGACAGTGTCCGCGACGGGATATATCGTTTTGAACGCCCCGTTGTTGCGGGCGACGGACTGAAATTCAAAATGATTTCCATCCGCGACAGGGCGGACGTCCATGTTCGCGGAACCGGCGGAAACGAAACCCCAGCTTATTTTATACGTCAGCTGCTCCCCTTGTTCCCAGGGCATCCACGGCTGCACGGAGTCCGCGGAAACGGACCCGGCAAGAAGCACAAACGCCAGGGAAAGAAGGGCGTGGAAATGCACGGAATCAGCCTTCGATATCGCCGAGGGACTTGCGGTATGCAACGAGCTTCGCATGGACCTTCGGATCGGAAAGGGCGAGGATCTGTACGGCGAGGTACGCCGCGTTCTTGCCGTTACCGATGCCGACCGTCGCGACAGGAATGCCGGAAGGCATCTGCACGATGGAATGGAGCGCATCGACACCGGAAAGCGGACCGCCGTCGCCCGGAACGCCGATTACGGGAAGGAGCGTATGCCCGGCAAGAACACCGGGGAGAGCCGCCGCGAGACCGGCTATGCCGATGAGAACCTTAACGCCGCGGGCTTCCGCTTCGCGGGCATACTTCGCGGTTTTGTTCGGAGTGCGGTGCGCGCTTAAAACATTGTATTCCCACGCGATGCCGAATTCATCGAGAATCGTGGTGACTTTATCGACGAGCGCCTTGTCGGACGCGCTGCCTGTGACAATACCCACCTGGGCGTCTTTATTTATTTCGAACATCTTTTGAGTCCTTTTTGACCGATGTCTTTACGATAGAAAATTCCGTCGAACTTAATTTGTGCGCACCCGGCGTAAGCACGGTCCAGCGCTTCGCGGAGCGTTTTTCCCTTGCCGACGACGCCCATCACGCGACCGCCGTTCGTAAGGAACTTTCCGTTTTCAGATTTCGTTCCGGCATGGATCACCTGCACGCCGAGTTTTTCCGCAGCGGCGACGCCCGTGATTTCCTTGCCCTTTTCATAATGACCGGGGTAGCCCTTGCTCGCAAGCACGACGATCGCCGCAGAGCC
Source organism: Fibrobacteraceae bacterium (assembly GCA_041667365.1). GTDB lineage: Bacteria > Fibrobacterota > Fibrobacteria > Fibrobacterales > Fibrobacteraceae > JBAYFD01. The sequence goes on from JBAYFD010000196.1 coordinate 2,360, forward strand.
GTCCGGAGCGGTCGGAGCACCGAGTTCCTTGATCTTTCCGGCTTCCGCAGCCATGAACAGTTTGAGGATATCGCCTGCATACAAAGGAAGCACCACCTGGCATTCCGGATCGCCGAGGCGGCAGTTGTATTCCACGACCTTCGGGCCTTCGTCCGTCGCCATGATTCCCACATACAGGACGCCCGCGTAAGGTTTGCCTTCCGCAATCATTCCTTTGAGCGTAGGTTCGATGATCTTTGATCTGACCGTGGCTAGAAGTTTATCTGTAACCACGGGAGCCGGGGAATACGCGCCCATTCCGCCCGTGTTCGGGCCCTTGTCATCGTCAAAGATGCGCTTGTGATCCTGGGCGGAGCTGAGTACAACGTAATCCTTGCCGTCGCACACGGCGAAAATGGACGCTTCCTCGCCTTTCATGAATTCCTCGATGACGACAGTCTTCCCGGATTCTCCGAAAACAGCCTTGTCGCCGAGCATTTCCCCGATAGCCTCATCCGCTTCCGCGTCCGTCATGCAAACGACAGCGCCCTTGCCCGCGGCAAGGCCCGACGCCTTGATGACGATCGGAGCCGGGTGCTTTTTCAGGAATGCCTTCGCGCCCGCGAGATCCGTGAACGTCTCGTAAGCGGCGGTCGGAATGCCGTATTTTTTCATAATCGCCTTTGAGAAAGCCTTGCTCCCTTCAAGGGCGGCGGCATCGGCCGTGGGGCCGAACGCGCGGAGACCGCGGCGTTTGAATTCATCGACAGCGCCCGCGACAAGCGGGATTTCCGGGCCGACAACCGTGAAATCGACACATTCCTTTTCTGCGAGGTCGGCGAGAGCCACAGGGTCACTCACATCTACAGGAATGCAGCGTCCGAGCGTCGCCATTCCGGGGTTCCCCGGGGCACAGATAAGCTTCGTGCAGAGCGGAGACTTTTTGACGGCGAGAGCTATTGCATGTTCGCGTCCGCCGCTTCCGATGACAAGTATATTCATAGCGTTATGACCTATTTCAAAAAGAGGCTGAGTTTGTTAAAATCAAGAAGCGTGATGAAGACGAAGAAACCGATGAAGAATATCGTCGCGCCCCTCTGAATGAGCTCCCGCTTGTGTTTGGAAAGCGGACGTCCGCGCACCTTCTCGATGGCGAGGAACATCAGGAGGCCACCATCCGTAATCGCAAGCGGAAGAAGGTTCATCACGCCCAGGTTGATGCTGATGAGGGCGAGAAGCATCAGGAAATCGTCAAAGCCCGCCATCCATACGTTGCCCATCACGGCGACGATCGTCACCGGGCCGGAGAACGCGTCCATCTTCACCTGGCCCTGGAAGAGCCTCTTGAAATAGCGGAAGAT
>JBAYFD010000197.1:0-3685 GCA_041667365.1 Fibrobacteraceae bacterium
ACGCCGAGGAAGATCAAGGGTGGGAACAGTTCAAGGTGTATGCCCTGACTGATGAAACTGTAGAGACCGTCCGTGGGGACGAACATCCCTTCGATGCTCCAGCCGCCGTCATAGAAGGCGCGTGTCGGAATATTCACGGCGAGCGCACCGAACGCGATGGGGAGGAGAAGGAGAGGCTCGAACTTCTTGACGATCGCGAGATACATCAGCACGAAGCTCACGAGCCACATAATGACCATGCCGCCCGTGATGCTGTGAAATCCGGCGCTCGTGACGAACATTTCCCGGACAACGTTTAATATATCACTCATAGTTTAACCTCAGGCGATGGTCATCAGGATCTGGCCTTCCGTAACGGAGTCCTGTTCCTTGACGCTGATAGCGGCGATCGTGCCCGCGGCGGGCGCGTACACCGGAGTTTCCATCTTCATCGCTTCAAGAACGATGATTTCCTGATTGTTCGCGACCTTGTCGCCGACGTGGACTTTGAGCTTGGAGACGAGACCGATCATCGGGCTCTTCACCGGCGTGCCGCCTGCGGGTGCCGCAGCGACGGGGGCTGCTGCCGGAGCCGGAGCGGGTGCAGCGACGGAAGCGCTAGCGACGAAAGCCGGAGCGGACTGAGCTGTGCCATTGTTGTCAAGAACTTCAACTTCAACGTCGTAGCTCTTACCTTCGAAACTGATGCGGAGTGTTTTTTTCATAATTCCTTTTCCTGTTGGCTTACTTGAGCCCGTTGTTGTGAAGTTCCACGCGGCCTTGAATGGCCCATACCCAGTCGTTCGCGTTCTGCGGACGGAAGCGGACCACGGTGCAGGGGCGCCCGAGGACTTCCGCCGCGGAAACGGCGAAGATGACGGCGAGCTGCTCGTTGGTGAGCCCGGGGTGGATGTTTCCCGTCGCGTTCACGGCGAGCGGGGCATTGTTTGTTTGTTGCATATTTTCCGGTGCCTTTTTAGTTCCGAGTTTGTCGAGTCCGAATCGCTTGACGAGTGCGGACATCCCGTAGCAGAGAATGCACAGACCGGTAAGGACGAGCATCACAATGATGAGCCCGCTCACCTGAAATTCCAGGAGGGAGCCTATACCGAAGGTTGCCGTGTCGCCCTTGCTCGTGTAGTATTCGCTGCCGAATTTGGCTTTTGCGTGCGGCACGACGAGTGTCCCATGCCCGGCCTGCGCGAGGCTGTCCTGAAGCGTCTTCGCTTCCTTCGCCTGATCGTAGGTCTTGTACAGGATGCTGTACGAGCCGTTGTGATTTTCCACGATCTTCATGACCGAGGACTGGGGCAGCAGATCGAGCTGCTTCTGGAGCGGCTGTCGGATTGAATCCGGCAACTGAGCGAGCTGTTCTTCGAACTGCCCTTTCCGGACCGTCGCTGTCTGCGCCACGGTCTGTTGTTGCGGCGCCGCTGCCACGGCTGCGGTCGTCTGGACCGAATCCGTGGATTGCGCCACGCTGTCTTGTTGTTCTGTCATAGCGGACTTAATCCATGTTTTTTAGAGGGTCTCTTGACGCGCTTCGAAAGCAAGGTCCGCAGTGCAAGCGAAACCTTATAACGCGTCTCTGCGGGCTCGATCACGTCCGTGATGATGCCCGATTCCGCAGCCTGATAAGGCTTTGAAAATTTTTCGCGGTAGTCGGCGGCGAGTTCATTGAACTTCGCGTTCTTGTCGGCTGCTTCCGCAAGTTCTTTCTTATAAATGATCTTCACGGCGCCTTCCGCGCCCATCACCGCGATTTCCGCAGTGGGCCATGCGAACACCACGTCACCGCCGAGATCCTTGGAACCCATGGCGATGTATGCGCCGCCGTAGGCCTTGCGCATGATGACCGTGACGAGCGGAACAGTACAGGTCGCATAAGCGTAGAGCACCTTCGCCCCGTGGCGGATGATTCCTCCGCGTTCCTGGGCGAGCCCCGGCATAAAGCCAGGCACGTCCATCAGGGTCACGATGGGAATGTTGAAGGCATCGCAGAACAGGATGAACTTCGCGGCCTTGTCCGAGGCGTCGATGTCGATGCATCCCGCCTTGTACTTCGGCTGGTTCGCGACGATGCCGACGACGACGCCTTCGATGCGGGCGAAGCCGACGACCATGTTCTTCGCGAAATCGCGCTGCACTTCGAGCCATTCGCCCGGATCCGTCAGGTGTTCGATCACCTGATACACGTCGAGCGGCGTCTTGCCGTCTTCCGGGACGATTTCGTTCATGCCCTCGTCGCGTTCAATGCGGACTCCGTCCGTGAGGCGGTGCGGAGGATCTTGTAGGTTGTTGCTCGGCAGGAAGCTCAAAAGCTTTTTGATGATCTGCATCGCATGTTCATCGTTCTCCGCCACGAAATGGATGTTGCCAGAGACGGAAGCATGCGCGTTCGCCGTCGCGAACTTATCGAGCGACGCCTCTTCGCCCGTCGCGGCCTTGATCACTTCCGGACCGCAGATGAACATGTTCGAATTCTTCTGGAGCTGGATGCTGAAGTCCATCAGCGCTGGGCTATATGCAGCGCCGCCTGCGCAGGGACCCGCGATGAGCGCGATCTGCGGAACGAGGCCCGAGGCGAGCACGTTTTCGCGGAACACCTGACCGTAACCGGCGAGACTCTTCACGCCTTCCTGAATGCGCGCCCCGCCCGAATCGTTCATGCTGATGACAGGCGTGCCGATGGTGCGTGCGCGTTCGATCGCTTCCGCAATCTTCTTCGCATGGCGGCTGCCGAGGGAGCCGCCGCTCACGAGAAAATCCTGACTCGCAATGGAGACCGGACGTCCATCGATGAGACCGACGCCCGTGATGACGCCGTCGCCCGCGAGGGACTTTTTATCGAAACCGAAGCCGCGCACGTCATGATTCACGTGCATACCGGCTTCTTGGAAGGAACCTTCATCTACCAGATGCTGGATGCGCTCGCGAGCGGTCAAAAGCCCTTTGGCGTGGCGCGCCGCGATCTTTTCATCGGTCGTGCCGCTCGAAAGGGCCTTGCTTCTGCGTTCGGCGAGCTGATCCAGTAATTCTTTCTTTATAGCCATATATTGTACCGTCTATCCTTTTCAAGTGTGGGCAAGAAAATAGAATTTTTGTCACACGACGGACGGGCAATCCTTTTTTTTGAAAGTTTTGCGCTTAATTTAAATTCGCATTTAATAATCGGGGAACTTTTCTTTCGAAAATTTTAAATTTACCCCCGCTTTTATTTCGTTTTTGTAACGCGGCTCTACAAATCTTGTAGAAAAACGGCGCTCCGGCGCTTTGCTATCTTTTGCGCGTGCTCCACTTCATCAAATACAATCTCATCGGTGTCTTGAACACGCTCATTACGCTTGCGGTGGTGTGGGTGCTTCACCAGCTCCTGAACTGGAACCTGGAACTCTCGAATTTCCTCGGCTACGTCGCGGGTGGCGTCAATTCCTACGTGATGAACCGCATCTGGAATTTCAAAAGCACGAACGGCAAGCGCGGCGAAATGATCCGCTTCGCCGTCATCTTCATTTTCGCCTATCTGCTGAACCTCGGCGTTCTTGAAATTATGGATGCCACGCTTTCACCTTCGGGGACGCTCGCTTCCGTCGGCGCGTTCTTCGCCCCGTATTGCAAGTACGGCTTTGTTGCTAACGTTGTAGCAAACATCGTGTACGTAATCGCGAGCTTCGGCCTCTACAAATGCTGGGTGTTCCGCAAACGG
>JBAYFD010000198.1:0-3592 GCA_041667365.1 Fibrobacteraceae bacterium
ATGGTGAACCGCCATGTAGCGACCTTCCGTCTCACTGTATTCAAACATCGGAAATTCGGTGATCCACACAAATTCGCGGACCTTCGGATCCATCAGATTCTTGATACGGGCGATTTCCAGACGGAGCTGACCCATAGCCGTCGCGGCCACGCGTTCCGGACCGGCGATGAAGAACATCATGTCGCCGCACTTCGCGCCGACCTCGTCACGGAAAGCGTTCAGCTGCTCGGTCGTGAAGAACTTGCCGACCTGGGTTTCCACCACGTCGTTTTCCTTGACGCGCATCCACACGAGGCCTTTTGCACCGTAGCGGCCCACGTGCGTCGTGAGGTCGTCGATCTGCTTGCGCGTAAAGTCCACGCAACCCTTGGCGGCGATGCCGCGGACCTTTCCGCCGGCGGCGACGACGTTCTTGAACACGCCGAAATTACTTTGTGCAGCGATTTCGGAAACATCATGAATTTCAAGCCCGAAGCGGAGATCCGGCTTATCCGAACCATACTTGAGCATCGCTTCCGCGTACTTCATGCGGCGGATGTGGCGGGGGGGAGTGAAGTCCCAGACCTTGCCCATCACGTCGGTCACGAAGCCGTCAAATACTTCCATCACGTCGTCCTGATCCACGAAGGACATTTCGACGTCGATCTGCGTGAATTCCGGCTGGCGGTCCGCGCGGAGGTCTTCATCGCGGAAGCACTTCGCCACCTGGAAGTAACGGTCCATGCCGGCGATCATCAGAAGCTGCTTGTATTGCTGCGGGCTCTGCGGCAGGGCATAGAACTTACCCGGGTTCACGCGGCTCGGCACCAGATAGTCGCGGGCGCCTTCCGGCGTGCTCTTGCAGAGGCAAGGCGTCTCGACGTTCTCGAAGCCGTGGGAATAGAAGAAATCATACACGGCCTTGAGAAAACGGCTCTTGAGCATCAGATTCTTCTGAATCCAGGGGCGGCGCAGGTCGAGGTAGCGGTACTGCAGGCGGAGGTCATCGTTCTCGCGGGAGATTTCCTTCGGGTCGTTGATCGCGAGCGGGGGGGTCTCGGATTCGTTCAGAATTTCAAGCTTGTCCACCTTGACGTCTACGGCGCCGGTCGCGAGCTTGTCGTTCTGCATGCCTTCTGGGCGCTTCTGCACCTCGCCGGTGATATAAATAACGTATTCATTGCGGAGTTTATCTGCAAGTTTGTGCACGGCCGGATTGCGCTCCGGATTGAACACCACCTGCGTTTTACCGTATTTATCGCGGAGATCGACGAAAATCACTCCGCCTAAATCACGCCGGCGGTCTACCCAGCCGGCGAGGGAAACGGTTTTACCCACGTCTTCAAGACGGAGTGCACCGCAACTATGCGTTCTTTTCATAGAAGGATCCTTGAAAAAAAGTCTGAAACGACGCTAAATATAGAATATACGGATTGTTTTTCATTGACAAAAACGTTCCGTTTATCCTTTTTTTTACGCAAAAAAACGGAAAAATTAGTTTTTTAATCCCTCGACTCCGATTTTTTCGTGTATATTCCCAATTGTAACATTGAATATCGGAGATTTCTATGGCAGAAGATTTGCAGTCCCTTATCGATAGAATTCAGAAAGACGCCGTAGGCAAGGCCGAGACCGAAGCCCAGGCGATCATCGCCAAAGCCAAGGCTCAGGCTGCGGAAATCATAAAATCCGCAGAAACCGAGGCCAGGACGAAGCTTGAAAAGGCGGACACCGAGGCGAAGGCTTTCGAAGAACGCAGCGAACGTACCCTTGAACAAGCCGCCCGCGATCTTCTCCTCACGATAGGGAAAAATCTGGAAAAGATGCTTTTCGACATTCTTTCGCTCGAAGTTGAAAAGTCCCTCTCCGAAGACACAATTAAGGCGATGCTCCTCACGCTTTCAAAAAGCTACGCCTCCGACGATGTAGCCGTCGTATTCTCCGACGCGGATGCGAAGAAGCTCGCCTCGTTCATCACCGGCGAATTTTCCAAAATGCTCTCCAGGGGCGCGATGGTCGAAAGTGATTCTTCCGTGCGCTTCGGGTTTCGCGTCAAGCTCGACGGCGGAAAAGTCACCCAGGAATTCACCAAGGAAGCGATGGCGGAAGCACTCTCCGCGCTCCTCCGTCCGCAGCTTGCAAAAATCGTAAGTCACGCGGCGCAGGGCAAATGACGGAGTTACTTTATGAGTAATGCCGTTTACATTTTATCCTCGCTTCCGATGCTCCGCTTCGGCGACGCGCCTCCGTTTTCGGTCGCCACGTTCCGCCACCGGTGCGCGGGCGTCCTTACGGAGGAAGAGCTCGATGCGTTCGACGCACTCCTCGAGGGCCGCGAAAGCGAAGATCCGTTCGTGTCCGCGTATCAGGCCCGCGAAACGCAGATGAAAAACGTCGCAGGGCGTCTCCGCGCTTCGGCATGGGGGCCGGATGTCCGTTTCTCCGAACGGATGTACAAAGGCTACGACGTCGCATTTGCGAAAAAAGTTTCGGATGCGTTCGCAAAATCCAATCCCCTTGAAAAAGAAGAGGAAATCGACAGGGCGCGCTTTGCGCTCGTTGACGAACTCGCTCCCGTGGGTGAACCGACCGTGGAACACGTTTACGCGTTCGCCGTGAAGCTTGCCATCTGCGAACGCTGGGCGCGTCTTTCGGATGAAGCCGGAAGCGCGGAAGTTCTTAAAGTTATTAACGAAAACGATCCTGCTCACGGGCAGGAATGACCGGAGGTCACACTATCAATGGCTAGTATCGGTAAAATCACAGGCGTCAACGGAAACTTGATCCGGGTTAAATTCTCGGACGCCGTCACGCAGAATGAAGTGGCGTACGCGGAGCTCGCTTCCGGCGTCTCCCTGAAAAGCGAAGTGATCCGTATCCGCGGCGATTACGCGGAACTCCAGGTCTTCGAAGACACTACCGGGCTCAAAGCCGGCGACGATGTCAAATTCACAGGTGAACTCCTTTCCGTCGAACTCGGACCGGGACTTCTCACCCAGGTGTTCGACGGCCTTCAGAACCCGCTCCCGCGCCTCGCGCAGGAATGCGGCTTCTTCCTCCAGCGCGGCAAGTACCTCAAGGCGCTCCCGCGGGATAAGAAATGGGCGTTCACTCCGGTCGCGAAGCCCGGTGACACGCTCACAGCGGGCGAAACGCTCGGCACGACGCCCGAAGGCATTTTTACGCACCGCATCATGGTGCCGTTCAAGATCCGCGGCAAGGTCACGGTCGAATCCATCGTCCCCGCAGGCGACCACGTCGTCGAAGACGTTATCGCGAAACTCAAAGACGCGGACGGCAAGGTCATCGAAGTCAAGATGTACCAGACCTGGCCGGTCAAGATACCCATCAAATGCTACACGGAACGGCTCCGTCCGTTCGAGCCGATGATCACACAGCAACGCATCATCGACACGTTCTTCCCCGTGATGCGCGGCGGCACGTTCTGCACTCCAGGCCCCTTCGGCGCAGGCAAGACTGTGCTTCAGCAGCTTCAGAGCCGCTACTCCGACGTGGACATCGTGATCATCACCGCGTGCGGCGAACGCGCGGGCGAAGTCGTGGAAACGCTCCGCGAATTCCCTGCGCTCATCGACCCGCGCACGGGCAAGAC
>JBAYFD010000199.1:0-3585 GCA_041667365.1 Fibrobacteraceae bacterium
AAGGACCACGAACTCACCGGAAACGACCTCGTCATCTGCGACGGGGACCGCCCCGCCTGCGTCGCCGGAGTCATGGGCGGCGTGGAATCCGAAATCACCGAAACGACGAAGAACGTGTTCCTCGAAAGCGCGTACTTCAACCCCACCATCGTCCGTAAACAGAGCAAGCGCCTCGGCATCGCGACCGATTCAAGCTACCGCTTCGAGCGCGACATCGACTTCGCCATGCAGGCGGAAGCCGACGCCTACGCGAGCGCGCTCATCCAGGAAGTCGCGGGCGGCAAGGTTCTCAAAGGCGCCGTAGAATACACGGGCGCGGACCACCAGCAGAAGCCATTCAAGGTGCACCTCCGCGAGAACCGCGTCGAAAAGGTTCTCGGTGTACACGTTTCCGCGGACGACATCCGCAAGTACCTCACGAGCATCGGGCTCAGGGAAACGGACAACGATCTCACGTTCTCCATCCCGACATTCCGCCCGGATCTCACGCGCGAAGTGGACCTCATCGAGGAAATCGCGCGCCTCGTGGGTTTTGACAACATTCCTTACGACACGCCCGATTTCCGCGCGAAGCCGAACGACCTGCCCGCGCAGGAAGTCCTCAACCGCCGCATCCGGTACGCCCTCGCGGCAATGGGCCTCCACGAGTGCCTTTCGCTCCGCTTCACGAGCAAGGCGAACGTGGAAAAGGTATTCGGCGCCCCGAACGAGGAAGACCGCAGAAGCCGCCCAGCGGCGCTTCTGAACCCGCTTTCCGAAGACCTCGGCGTGCTCCCCACGTCCCTCATTCCGATGCTTCTCAAGAGCGTCGCGGACAATGAAAAGAACCGCCCCGGTTCCGTTCGTTTGTTCGAAGTTGGCAAGGGACAATACCCCGAACAGGAAAAGCGCACGGACCGCGACCCGGGTTTCGAAGAGACTCCGCTCCTCTGCGCGACGATCGCCGGGCACTGGCGCGTGAACGCCCTCGAAGAAAAGCCCGCGCAGGTTTCCTTCGCGGACCTCAAAGGTCTCATCATCTCGCTTTTCAAGCGTCTCGGGCTCTCCGTGACTCTTCGCGCTCCCGCGAAGCCGGAAGTGTTCCTCCACCCGGGCCGCCAGGCGGAAATCGTGTGCGGTGGCACAGTCATCGGCACCGCCGGCATGGTCCACCCCGCCGTTCTGAACAAATTCGAAATCAGCTATGAGACGGGAATCTTCGAAGCCGATTTGAACAAAGTGGAAAAGGCCCGCAGGACGCAGGTCACGTTCAAGCCGTTCAGCCGCCAAGTGTTCACCACCCGCGACATCTCGATGGAAGTCGATGCGAAGGCGACCCACGAATCCATCCTCCGGATAATCAACGGATTCAAGGCGAAGGATCTCGTCTCCGTGGAGCTCAAGAGCATCTACCAAGGCGACAAGATCGCCGCAGGCAAGAAGAACATGGTGTATACCTTCGTTTACCAATCCCCGGACGCGACGCTCACGGATGACGAAGTGAACAAGGCGCACAATAAGCTCCGCGAGAAGATCGCCCAGGACGGTTCGATCGTCCTACGGTAAACATCCCTGCTGTCATTGCGGGACTTGCAACGCAGGCGAAGCGATCCAGCTCAGTCCTCGCCAAATGGATTGCCGCGCTTCGCTCGCAATGACTGGGGTGCCGTTCCCCTAAACGGATTGCGCGCTTCGCTCGCAATGACTGGTGCACCGTTCCTCTAAACGGATTGCCGCGTTTTTTCACAAAGCCCAGCATAACCGCATGCGGTTCCGTTTTTCATTCCCATCCGCTTCTCTTTTTAGTATCTTTGGGCTATGGCATATATCGCAATGGCCCGCAAGTGGCGTCCGAATTCCTTCAAGGATCTTGTCGGACAGGAACATATCGCAAAGACGATCGAGAACGCCATTCTCGGCGGCCGTCTGCACCACGCTTTTCTTTTCACGGGGACCCGCGGCGTCGGCAAGACGACCTCCGCGCGCATCCTCGCCCGCACGCTCAACTGCACCGGCGGCGATCCGCTCGTCCCGTGCGGCGAATGCCCGAGCTGCAAGGACATCGCGAGCGGCCACCCGATGGACGTGATCGAAATCGATGCGGCAAGCAATACCGGCGTCGATAACATCCGCGACCTTCTGGAACAGACTCAGTACACGCCGATGATCGGCAAGTACAAAGTGTTCGTCATCGACGAAGTCCACATGCTTTCCAAGGGCGCGTTCAATGCCCTTCTCAAGACGCTCGAAGAACCCCCCGCTCATGTGATCTTCATCTTCGCAACGACGGAAGTGAACAAGGTTCCGCAGACAATCCTTTCGCGCGTGCAGCGTTTCGATTTCAAGCGCCTCACCTCCAAGCAGATCATCGGGCGCCTGCAGTACATCTGTGAACAGGAGAAGATTTCAACCGATGCGGAAGCGCTCGGAATCTTCGCGGAAAAAGCCGACGGTTCTATGCGTGACGCGCTCACATTCTTCGACCAGGCGTACGCTTTCACCGGGAACGACATGAAGGCCGACGCGGTGCGTTCCGTTCTCGGAATCCCGCCCAACGAACTTTTCTCGACTCTCCTCACCGCGATAGCGGAACATGACCTCAAAGGCTGTTTCGGCGTGGTGGAAAAGGCATGCTCCACGGGTGTCGAATTCGCGCCGCTCCTCGACGGATTCGCAAAGTTCATCCGCAACCGCCTGTACATTCACGTCGGCGGAATCACCGCGGAAGAGCTCAACGTTACAGACAAACTTTTCGCGGACATCGAAGGCTGCGCTCCCGCACTCGGGAACGGCGACCTTCTCCGCATAGCGAAGATGCTCACGGACCTCCAAGGAAACCTGCGCCACAGCGCAAACCCGCGGCTCCTCGTGGAATCGACCTTCGCCCGCATGGCTTACCTCGATCATCTGACGGACCTGCGAAAAGCGCTCGCCGCAATCAACGATCCGGCTTCCGCCTCCGCCGCGGAACCGGCAAAAAAAAAATTAACTGAATCCTCCGTCTCCGCACAGATACGGACCCCGGTGAAACCGAAGTCCGTCGCCGTTCCAGTGACTGCGCAGGCTGTTCCAAGCACGGCAGGGACGCAGACGGCCGCCAGGCCTTCCGGCGCAAGCGAATTCAAAATCGACTTCGACGGCGGCCTCGCGGAAGACACCGGCTACATCGCCGCAGCGGAAGATATGCTTTCGGAAACCGCGCCGCGCTATTCCCGTTACGATGTAAACACAGCCTGGCCGGAAATCATCCGCACCGTATTTTCACAGGAAGCGGGGTTCCTCGGAGCAAGCCTCGCCGGAAGCACTCTCGAACGGGGCGATACACAGGCTAATCCGTTCCCCCTCCGGCTCGTGTACCGCGCCTCCCAGGCCTGGGGCTATCAACAGATGACGACCCGCGCGGATTACCAGAAACGCCTTTCGGACACGCTCGAGGATCTGTTGCAGACAAAAGTCGCTTTGCAGTATGTTCTCCTCGAACCGCAGCCCGGCGAAAAGCTGATGCAGACGGGGCCGGTATCCTCCTGGGAAAACGACCTCGAAGCGGAACCCATCCTGAAAACGATTTCCGAAATGTTCAAAACGGAGCTCATCGGCTCGCGCAAC
>JBAYFD010000200.1:0-3580 GCA_041667365.1 Fibrobacteraceae bacterium
GACGATGAACATGCATACCGCGCCCGTGATGACGCCCGCGCGGAACATCTTTTTCGTTTCCCATACCGGGGAGTCCGTGAAGGGAACTCCGGTGAACGTCGCTTTGAGCCAGCCCGAGAGCGGCCGGTCGAGTTCGCGGGGAAGTCCCGTCATCACTTTCGCGAGCGCGTCCGCGGCCTCTTCCGTGGAATTGAACCGGCGCTCGGGCTTTTTCTCGAGAGCGCGCAGGATCCATTTGCGGAGGGCGGAGGGCGTCGATACCGGGAAATGCGAGGACTTGATCTTCATATTGAGAATGCACTGCGACGTAATCTCGATATTCTCGCCGCGGAACGGATTCCTGCCGATGACCATTTCGCAGGCGATGATCCCGAGGCTGAAAAGATCCGAGCGGAACGTCACGGGTTTGCCCACGACCTGTTCCGGGCTCATATACGCGGCGGTGCCGAGGACGCTTCCGGGCATGGTCATGTCCTGACCGGGGTTCGCGTCGCGGGCGATGCCGAAATCGAGGAGGCGCACGCGTCCGTTCTTTTCGACCATCATGTTGCTCGGTTTCAGGTCGCGGTGAATGATGTTGTGGCGGTGGACGCATTCGAGCGCCTGGAGAATTTCGTGCAGGAGGTAGAGCACGACCCAGAGCGGGGGCTGTTTGTCCGCATCGAGAATTTCGCGGAAGGTCTTGCCTTCGACGAATTCCATCGCGAGCGCGAGGCGTCCGTTCCGTTCCTGCCACAGGGCGTAAGGATGCGCTATGTTCGGATGATGGAGAGCCGCGAGAAGCACGGATTCGCGCTGGAAACGCTTCATCAGGTCTTCGTACCCGCGGAGGCTTGCCTGCATCTGCTTCACGACGACATGCCTGCAGAGCGAAGGATCCTCGCAGAGCCAGATGTCGCCCATCGCCCCTTTGCCGATCTGCTTTTCCGGGATGTATCCGCCGATTTTTTCCGGCTTCGCCCGCCTGCGCGGAGTATCGTTCGCTTCGTCCATTGTTGCCATGCTTGAAATATAGTTTTTCCGCACGGGCATTTTTTGTCATTCGTTTGAAATCGGGAAAGGGCCGCGAATGTAACGCAAAATTTAACTCAAACACTTTCCTTTTTATATAAGTTTGGGCGCGGGGCTTGAGGGTAAAATAAGGAGTTTTTGAAAAATGGCACGCATCCTTTTTGCGTTGGTCTGTGCGTATTGTTTTGTGTGTATGTCCTGTTCCTCCGAAGCAGGCGCTTCTTCTTCGGATCAATCATCGTCTTCTGCAGTGAGTACCGGGACGAATACCGGAGTCGCCTGCACGACAAAGGATTCTTCTTTCATCGACTCGGCCCTGAGTGTACAATATGTTTGTGATGGCCAGACTTGGTGGGGCTTTATCATTTCGCTTCCATCTTCCAGCAGTAGTACGGGAAGCGCCGTCGTCACATCTTCAAGTTCGGAAGCCGTGAGCAGTTCGAGCGTTTTTGTCCACACTCCGGGCTTCGATCCCTGCCGTTTTAATTTCGGTGCCGGTTGGCAGACGGCCCATGCGGATTCTTCGTTCTATGCGGGTTTGGATTACATTTCCATCTGGCTCGGGGACAACAGCTATTTCAACAATGGCTTTGAAGGACAGATGCTCGATGTCGCCATGAAAACGAAGGCGACCCCGATGATTTATGCGTATGTCATAGCTGAATTCGACAAGGATCACGGGATCGTGGATTGTGACGTCAGGGCGACTTCCAACCATTGCACGAATGGCGCGCAGATGATCCGGACCTATTTCGCGGATTCCATCCTCGCCCGTTACAGCGCCTACGCATCCGGCATCGCGGATTACATCAATTTTTATTATTCCCCGCAGATCATTGCCGATACCGTGGAGACCATCTGGCTTATCGAACCTGATTTTTATCAATATTCAGTGAGCGGGGATGCCCAGAATGGTTCCAATACGAATCAGGTGGGCGGCGGCATTCCGGATGACAGCATGGGGATCTATTTCAGTCAGATAGTCCGGACGATTAAAACGTATCTGCCGGCGGCGAAAATCGCCATCGACGTTTCTCCTTGGATTAAAGATATGCCGGCATGGTATGCGAATTTCGATATGTCGCTCGTGGATTATGCGAGCACGTCCGGTGGTCGCACGCTCGCGGGCTCCACTAAAATCCGCAGCGCGAATACTTCGACGTGGGCGGGAGTCCGGCAAATCATCGGTAAGCCGATTCTTGCGGATGCCGGTTATGATGCGGGCGGCAAGGGCACGGGGCAGGATACGACCTGGGATAACGTCACTAACCTGAATGCCCGTATCGCGGATGGCGTCATCGGCGTCACGCAGATGGATGCGGCGCAAGGTTACGGGGCGCTCCTTGAAACTGTCCGTCCGCAGCTGGCTGCGATTCCCGGCTGCTCTTCTAATTAATTTGTGCTAAAAACTATGCGCGGGGGTGCGTTTTCTTGAAACTTTCCCGCAGCCGTTCCGCGGAAACGTGGGTGTAGACCTGCGTTGTCGCGAGGCTGGAGTGCCCGAGCATTTCCTTGACGCTCATGATGTCCGCCCCGTTTTCAAGGAGGTGCGTCGCGAAGCTGTGGCGAAGGACGTGGGGGCTCGCCTTGCCTTCCCATCCGAGGCTCCGGAGTAGAGCGACGATGTCCCTGCGGAGCGTGCGCACGTCGCACGCGTCTCCTTTCTCGCCGGGAAATACGGGACCTGTGCCCGACGGCGTTTTCCCGGCTTCCGCTAATTTATTCTTATAGCGCTCGAGCCAGGGCCTGAGCTCCCTGGTGACGGGGACGATACGTTCCTTGTTCCCTTTGCCGATGACGCGCACGAGTCCGGCGGAAAAGTCGATCTGAGCCCAGGTGAGCGAAGCCGCTTCGGAAACCCGCAGCCCGGATCCGTACAGAAGTTCAAGGAGCGCGCGGGCGCGTGTCTGCGGAAGCGTCGGATTTTCAATTTCCGGAAAGCTGGATTCCTGAAGATCCTTTTGCGAAAGGAAGGGGACGAGCCGCTTCGGACGCTTGGGAATGGGCACGCTGTCCGCCGGGTTCACGTCCAGGACGCGTGAACGCACAAGGTAGTGCCCGAAGCTCTTGAGGCAGGCGAGGTGGAGACCAATGCTCGAAACCGCCATGTTTTCTTCCGTGCGGAGTTTCCAGACGAATGCGCGGACGTTCGCCGTGGAAAAGGCGTCTATCCCGGCGTTTCCGGGCAGAGACGCTAAAAATTTCAGCAGGGACTTCCTGTACGTGTCCGCGGTGCGCGGCGAATATTGCCGCTCGTGGATGATGTAATTCAGGAATTGTTCCGTATGTTCAGAAAGAGTCCGCATCCGTTATCCGTAAAATAGTATCTTGTATTTTCAAAAATCGGAAAGAATTTTCTTTTATGAACTTTTGCCCGGCATCCCATCTCTTTTTGCTGTCCGTGACGACGTCACTCCTCGCCCCGTGTCTTTTTGCCGCGGACAGGGTCGTCGGGACGAACGCGACTCTCGAAACCATTGCCGGAGCCCGCTCCGCCGGCGTCGGCGGTGCCGCGATGGCGGTCGATGAAGACTATCTGGAACTTTCGGAGAACCCTTATCAGCTCGCC
>JBAYFD010000201.1:0-3541 GCA_041667365.1 Fibrobacteraceae bacterium
ATGCATCTTTCAAGGCCGGCTCCGGAAGGAACCGGCTTTTTTATGCCGGCGGTTTTAATTTATCGCACTCCATACAAAAAATCCCCGCGTCGCGCGCGAGGATTTTCAAAAACAGAATCCAGAATTATGCCCGGTAGTTCGGGGCTTCCTTCGTGATCGTCACATCGTGCGGGTGCGATTCGCGGAGACCCGCGTTCGTGATGCGCACAAAGTGCGAAAGCTTGAACATATCGGGGAGTGTCTTCGCGCCGATGTAACCCATCGACTGACGGATGCCGCCCACGAGCTGGTACACGGTGTCGCGGAGGGGTCCCTTGTAAGGAACGCGGCCTTCAATGCCTTCCGGCACAAATTTGTTCGCTTCCGTGACGTTGTTCTGGAAATAGCGGTCCTTGGAACCGTTCTTCATCGACATGGCGCCGATGGAGCCCATGCCGCGGTAGCTCTTGAAGCTGCGACCGTCCGCGAGGATGATTTCTCCCGGGCTTTCTTCCGTGCCGGCGAAGAGGCTTCCGAGCATCACCGCACCCGCGCCTGCGGCGAGAGCCTTGGCGATATCGCCGGAATACTTGATGCCGCCGTCCGCGATGATCTTGATGCCGGCCTTGCGGGCCGCTTCAGCGCATTCCACGATAGCGGAGAACTGCGGGTAACCGACGCCCGCGATGATGCGGGTCGTGCAGATGGAGCCCGGGCCGATGCCTATCTTGACAATGTCCGCGCCACACTTCGCGAGGTCAGTGACGCCTTCCGGAGTCACGACGTTACCGGCGCAGATCGTGAGCTTCGGATATTTTTTGCGGAGGAGCTTCACCATGTTGCGCACGCCGATATGGTGACCATGCGAAGTGTCCACCACAAGCAGGTCGACGCCGGCCTTCACGAGCGCTTCGACGCGATCCGGCGTATTCGCCGCAGTACCGACGGCCGCGCCCACGAGGAGCTGACCGTTCTTGTCGAGGCACGCGGAAGGATTGCTTTCGCGCTTGAGAATGTCGGTGAGAGTGACAAGCCCCTTGAGATGCCCTTCGGCGTCCACGAGCGGGAGCTTTTCAATGCGGTTCGAGTTCAGAATTTCCTTCGCCTTCGCAAGACTCACCTTCGGGCTCGCCGTGATGAGTTCCTTCACCATCACGTCGCGGATCTTGAGGGTGTGATCCGTAATCGTCCGCATATCGCGGCTCGTGAGGATACCCACAAGCTTGCCCTTGGAGAGGATCGGGAATCCGCTCACGCGGCCCTGCGCCTTGAGAGCGAAAGCGTCGCGCACCGGCTGATCCGCGTCGAGCGTCACCGGATTCAGGACGATACCCGTCTGCCAGTGCTTCACAGCGTGAACTTCGGCGGCCTGTTCCTCGATCGTCATATTCTTGTGGATGATGCCGATGCCGCCCTGAAGCGCAAGCGCAATCGCGAGCGGGGACGTCGTCACCGTGTCCATCGCGGCGCTGATGATGGGAATGTTGAGTTTAATGTTCGGGGCGAGCTGCGTGCTCACGTCCGTTTCGCCGGGGAGAACCTCGGACGCACCGGGAACGAGCAAAACATCGTCAAATGTCAAAGCTTCGTCTTTTTGGATTTGCATAGTGTCCTCACGATGTTTAGGTTATCAAAAAATCCGAATACAAAAAAAACCGCACGCAGCCCCAGAAATCCGTCGGCATATAGCCGAAAAGCATTCCGGGCTGTAGTTTGCGGCAAGAATCATTCAGCCTCTTTGATTTATATTGAGGCAAATATAGCAAAAATCAGGCGAGCGGGCCATTGAATTTTTCCATACAGGCTGCGAGTCCAGGTCCCATCAGCATCCGGACGACCTCGGGGACGTACCCGAGCGCCTTGTCAAGGAGCGGCTTCTCGTCCGCGGAGACCTTCGAAAGTACCCAGTTCGCGAGGTCCCAGCGCGGCGGGCACTTGCCTTCGCCGATGCGGATGCGCATAAAGTCCGGACCGATCTTCTCAATGATGTTGCGGAGCCCGTTCTGACCGCCGTGGCTCCCCTTGCCGCGCACGCGCATACGCCCGATGTCAAGCGTGATGTCATCCACGAGCACGATGAGCTTCGACGTCGGAACCTTGTACCAGCTGAGGAGCGGCTGCACCGCTTCCCCGCTCAGGTTCATGAACGTCTGCGGCTTCGCGAGAATCACATCTTCGCTTCCGATGTGCACCTTCTGCGTGAGCGCCTTGTATTCCTCTTTCCACGGAAGCGAACGGTCCGCGAGAGTCTCCACCGCCATGAAGCCGATGTTGTGCCGCGTATTTTCATACTTCGCGCCGGGATTACCCAGGCCTGCGATCAGATACATAAAAAGCCTCGCAAAAAAGTTTCAATCCTTGACGCACCGCACGGAAAACGCCAGCGTTTTAAAATTCGTCCGCATGTGAATTTCCGCATCGCCGTAATACAGATGACGGAAGTAGGCATAAGACGCATCGTTCTCCGTAGCGCTCCAGAAATAGGCGTACTTGCCGGCATCATCATAATTGCCATTATAGCAGCAATAACCGCCGGGAAGAGCGCCAAATCCGTACAAATCCGTTCCATTGCCGCTGTTGAACCATTCGTTCATCGATTTAAGCGCCGTTCCCGCGACACTCGCGCCGCCCACGGAAGCGGCTAGCGAATCCCATTCCGCACTCGTCGGGAGATGCCAATCCACGGGGCACACGCCCTGACGCCGGAGCGTTATCGCCGCGACAGCCGTGGAATACGCGGCGGGAAGATCCATCGCGCCCGCCCACGTATAAAGATGTCCGTATTTCGTACAACTGTCGGCGCTCCCGCCATAGCACATCACGTTTCCGCCCTTGAGATTCTTCATTTCCCCGCTGTCCGCATAAGTCAGGTTTTCCGCCATCCACACCTTCGTTCCGACAGTCACCGTCCTATACGTTTTCTCACTGCAAATGAGCGAACCACTCGCACTCCGGTAAGTGCACACATGCAACTCGTTACCCGTCACGGAACTCGAAGAGTAAGAATAATACGCAGAACTCGAGGAATAATATTCGTAATAAGTCTTTATTCCGTTGATGTAGCAATAAGCCCCGGTCACATCCGTGCCGCAGCTCTGCGCAGAAGACGAACTGAAATTCGAAGAATAGGAAATATATGCCGGCGAAGCCGGATCCGTGGGATTATCCCGGGAACCTAAATCCGAGCAGGCAACAAGCATTCCGGCAAGCAGAAGCGCCGCGGCGGAAGCGACATTGTTAAGTACAAATTTATTCATACCGGCTACTCTCAGAAAAAGAAATAAAAAGTCGCGCTCACGGCGAGAAGTCCCGCGCCTATCCCATACCATACATTCCGGGAGGTCTCCGCGTCCTTCGCCTTATTCCACTTGGCATCCGCCGCTGATCGTGAAGTAAAATACGATGCCGTATATTCATCACGGTAATCCTGCATATTGACATTTTCATAATAGCCGATTGCGGTCGCAATGCCGCCCGCGGCAAGAACGCCGTATGTAAGCCACTGCGGAATTTTCTTCACACTGCTCCCAACGGCATCGGAAGCGGCACGCGAAGCGGAAGA
>JBAYFD010000202.1:0-3527 GCA_041667365.1 Fibrobacteraceae bacterium
TCCCTAAACCAAGGGGAACGAGGCGCATCTGATGTCAATATAAGCAGTCATTTTCCCGCGCGCAAGCATTTTTCGCCCGCGGCATAACCCAGAGAAGAACACTCCCGGCAAGAATAATCCTTTGCGTATGGGGAAGGGCACAATGATGGCGATATTGCCTGCCTTTGCACTTTTTATGCCATTGCAAGGTGTGATGCACCGAAACAATCCATTCCGAAAGCATGGTTTGCTTCGCCTTCGGCTCGCAATGACGAGGGAGGTGTTTGCTATGGACAAAGATGGCGCACACTATGGACGGGAGATGGGGCTTGCTATGACAAAATCAAAGGACCCGCCGCAATGGCGAGTCCTCTGATTCTACATACCCCCTGTGCGAATCGAACGCGCGACCCACTGCTTAGAAGGCAGTTGCTCTATCCAGCTGAGCTAAGGAGGCTAATGACGTTTTCAGCAAACGCCGTGCGAATATAGCATTTATGCAAGATATTGGAAAGCCGGAGAATCTTCTAATGGAAAACTTGAAAAAGTCAGCGCGCGGTGTGTTCCGGGTGCCCCAAAATTATATATTGAAACTAATCACCTTTCATAAAGGAAAAGCCTATCATGTTTACTTATGACGACGCACTTCGCATTGCAACAGCTGCCCACACCGGGCAGACTGACAAAATCGGAGAACCCTACATCGAACATTTGAAAGCCGTCGCAGCGAGCCTCAAGGCCGCGGGCGAAAGCGAAAAAGCGCAGGAAGTCGCGCTCCTGCAGGACACAATGGGCGAAAGCACCGCCTACACGCCGGAAAAGCTCGCCGGACTCGGAGTCCCGGAAGACATCATCGACATTCTGAAACTCTCCACACACCGCAAGGACCAGGCCTATATCGACGAATACAGCTGCAAACTGATGGCCGAGGCGATGCCCGCGGAAGACGCGACCTACGAGGCCCGCGAAAAGGAGTTCCTGCGGTTCATCGACAAAGTCAAGGCGAATCCGGTCGCACGCGCGGTCAAAATCGAAACGCTTAAGCGCCTGCTCGACGAAAACCTCATCCCCAAGGCGGAGCGCCGCGAAAAGAAGACGAAGTTCCGCATTCATAAATATGAAGCAGCCCTGAAAGCCCTGGAAGCATGAATCAAGAAGCCCCTCCCCGCGGAGGGGCTTTACTTTTCCGCGGCGCACGCGCGGATAGCCGAAACGCCGATAAACTTCTACATTTAACCCGCGCCGTACGGCGCAACAACGCAAGGACAACTACAATGAGCAAAACAGTCTATAACTTCAGCGCAGGCCCCTCGGTCCTGCCTAAGCAAGCCACCAAGGAAGCTGCGGAAGCCATCGCCGATTTCGCCGGAACGGGCATCGGCATTCTCGAGATGAGCCACCGCACCAAGCCTATCGAAAACATGGTCGCAGAGACGGAATCAATGCTCCGCAAACTGATGGGCATTCCCGAAGACTACGACATCCTGTTCCTCGGCGGCGGCGCTTCATTGCAGTTCTGCATGGTCCCGATGAACCTCCTCGACGAGAAGGGCTCCGCGGACTACATCAACACGGGCGTGTGGGCGAACAAGGCGATCAAGGAAGCGAAGCTCTTCGGAACCGTGAATGAAATTGCGAGTTCCAAGGCCGACACTTACACGCACATCCCGAAAAATTTCAAGCAGACTCCGGGTGCCACCTACCTGCACGTGACGAGCAACAACACGATCTACGGCACGGAATGGTTCAACTTCCCGAAGGCGAACACCTACCTCGTCGCCGACATGAGCTCCGACATACTGAGCCGTCCGGTGAACGTCAAGGACTTCGGCCTCATCTACGCCGGCGCCCAGAAGAACATGAGCTGCGCAGGCGTCGCGACCGTCATCGTCCGCAAGGACGTGCTCGGACACGTCTCCCGCACCATCCCGACGATGCTCAACTTCAACACGCACATTCCTGAGCACAGCATGTTTAACACACCTCCGGTCTTCGCTATCTACGTGATGAACCGCGTGCTCAACTGGCTCCTCCAGAATGGCGGCGTGACGGAAATGGAAAAGACGAACATCAAGAAGAGCGCGCTCCTTTATGATTACCTCGATTCCTCCAAGCTCTTCACCGGTACGGCGGCCAAGGAAGACCGTTCCCGCATGAACATTCCGTTCGTGTTCCGCAAGGGCATGATCGACGCGGCCAAGGCCGATGATATGCAGAAGGAATTCCTCGCATTCGCCAAGGATCGCGGACTCGAACAGCTCAAAGGGCATCGCTCCGTGGGCGGCTTCCGCGCAAGCCTCTACAACGCTATGCCGCTCGAAGGCGTAGAAGCCCTCGTGAAGGCGATGGGCGAGTACGAGAAGAAGACCCTCGGCTGATTTCCGCTCGTTAGTTTATAAGAAAAGCTCCCGGCGTTTACCGGGAGCTTTTCTTTTGTGTAAAGAATTAGGCGAATTTGCCGCCGAATCAGTCTCCGTCGATGCAGCGCACGGAATAGCCGTTGAACTTGTTCGGAGCGAGTTCGCGGATCATGTTATCGCCCATGCACCCCAGCACCCAGAGCCAGATCGTCTCATTCGCGCCGTTCTGTGCGCTCCAGAAAGCCGCATATTCGCCCATATCCACGAAGCGGGCGGTATTTCCGACAACTTCCCTGCGTCCGGAGGAGAACACGGTGAAGCCGTAGTCATCCGTTCCGCCGCTGCCCTGCCAGCCCGTCTTCGCCTTGAGTTTCGCAGCGAACGCGCCGCAGTTCTGCACGCCGTCATAGCAATGCGTAAGTTCAGTGAGCATATCGTGCCATTCACGGTCGCGGGGCAGGTGGAAGCCCTTCGGACAAGCTTCGCGCGCGCCTTCAAGCGTATAGAGCCGTCCGCCGCGGGAGCAGTAGGATTCCTTGTCATCATAGCACCATGATTCCCCGCGGACATTATAATTCATATTCTGCGCGATCCAGGTCCGTCCGCCGATTTCAATCGTACGGTAATCCTGACCGTCACGGGGATCCGTGATCATGCCCGAAGCCGAACGCACAGCGGCCACGTGCTCCTGTTCCGCAATGCGGTACTGCGCAAGTTCATCGCGTCTGGACTTTTCCTGTTCCTCGAATTTGTCTTCCCAGTATTTCTGCGCTTCCTGATTCTTGAACTTGAGGCGCAGATTGCGGAGCGCATAAAGGTTGTCACCACAGGCAAGGTCTATTCCCTTAACGTTCGTCGTGAGCAAATCCCGTCCGAAGCGCTGCGGATGATTGAAGCAGGAAATCCAGGCTTCCTTGGTCTTGTTGCAGCTGGAATAGAACGTATTCGATTCAATGACATCGGAAGACACCTTCAGCGTTCCCGAAACGGCGAATTCAAAATTGCCATCATCCACGGTGAACATTACAGGCTGTTCCTCGCCGTAATACACATACTTGAGAAAAAGAATATCCCCGCTGATTTTCGCATCGACATAATCGCCCTTTCCGCTCGCGCCGAAAATGGAATCCCAGCTTTTCAGCGGAACAGCGGAAGCCGTCACCGCAAAGGCGGTCACGGCCATATAGA
>JBAYFD010000203.1:0-3487 GCA_041667365.1 Fibrobacteraceae bacterium
CGACGGCGAAGTCGCGCGGGCGGTAATCGTCAAACACGGTGAGCGCCGCATTCGCGTGAGAGCCGATGGAATGGGAAACGGTGAGCTTGTATTCCTCGTTCTTGCCCGCGAGCGGAATCTGGAGGCCGAAATCCATTCCGTATAAAGTCGCGCTCAGGAGTAGTCTGTGGGCATTCCGGTTCTCACCCGTGTAGCTCAGCGAAAGTTCCTTGAACGGGCGGATCGTTGCGCCGTAAGCCTGCACGCGCCGCTGGTGCTGCGGACCCACTTGCCCCAGATTCCGGCTTTCGTAGCCTATCGCGAGCCAGTTCCACGGGCGGAACAGGAGCCCGGGCGCATAGCTGAAATCCGTGCCGCGGAAGTCCGCGCTGCGGAACGCTTCCGCGCGGTGTCCGAAGAACAATACATAGTCCAGCACGTCGAAGGAATTCGTCAGGCTCCAACGCGATTCATCAATGCCGCGGTTGTCCGTCGCATAGCTGAACGCTGCGCCGAAGTCATCGAAGTTGAACCCGGTGCGGAAATCGTACACGTCGTCCTTCGATTCGCCCGCGCCGATGAAAATGCCGGAGGAGCCGAACGCGGAAAGGAGCGCCGGGTTTCCGAACACACCGTTCGAATTCGGGAGAGTGACCGTGGAATTTTCCCCGGGGAGGTAAGCGAAAACGGAAACGGAAACGGATGCGCACAGGAGCGCCGCCGCGATCTTACGAGGTGCAGTGCTGAAAATCATACCCGCAATGTAGAAAAGCAAGGCGCGGATACATTTGCAAAATGGGCAATCATTAAATCAAAAACTTCTTATATTCCAGCTATGCCGTATTTCGTATATATGCTCCGCTGCGCGAAAGGCCGCATCTACACGGGTTACACGACGGACGTCGCCGCAAGGTACGCGAAGCACTGCTCCGGCAAGGGCGCGAGTTTTACGCGGGCATTCCCGCCCATCGGGATTCTCAAAGTCTTCGGACTTGAAGGGAAAACGGAAGCGTTGAGCCTTGAAGCGCGCATCAAGCATTGCAGCCGCGCGCAGAAAGAAAAGTTCGTACAACTTCCGGAAGACGTACTTCCGGACATTCCTAAGAAGCAGAAGAAGCGTAAGAGGCAAAAGCAAAGAAAGAGTTGTTTCATCTGCAAGCAGACTCGCAATGACGGCGGGGCGGGGCCAGCAAGACAGGCAAAGAGAAGAATGGGAAAAAGCAAGAAGGAAAAGAAGTAACTATGGACTTTTCAAAAATTCCACATCCTGTGAATTTTACGTTCCCCAAACAAGGGAAGTTCCCATTCAAAGCAACCCTCCGCGATTACGGGAACGGCATCTGGCGGTTGCATATAAATTATAACGACAGCATCAAAGCGCCCGATGAATCAGACTTGAATCCGGATTTTACGGCAGGCGGAGACTCCGCCGCAGGAGTGGTTTCCTTTGAAAAAGGCAGACTCCGGATTTTTTCACCGGCAGGGACTCTCCTTCTCGAAAGTGCACGCGAAGGGTTCTTCGGCACGGAAGGCGATAGCTGGGTGATGCGCTTTGAGCAGAACGCGGGGGACAGATTCTACGGACTCGGCGAAAAGTCCGGGGCTTTCGAGAAAAGCGGGAAGCGCACATTGATGTGGAACGTGGACGCCTGGGGCGCGCACGGGATGGACGCCTGCCGCTCTGGAGCGCCGGACCCGCTGTACGCGAACATTCCCTATCTCCTCTTACGCCGCAAAGACGAAGCATTCGGCATTCTGGTGAACAACCCCGCGGAAGTTTTCTTCTCTTTGAATCCCGACATGCGCCTCCATCCGAGCCAGGATCCGGTCAAAGGTTCTTCCTTTTATTTCGGGGCGGCCAGCGGCGCACCGGACATTTACTTCATCACGGGCAAGGACACGGCGAGCGTAATCCGCAAAAGCGGGCTCCTCTCCGGAACATTTCCGCGGCCGCCGCTCTGGAGCCTCGGCTATCATCAGTGCCGCTGGGGTTATTCCGGAACACGCGACCTCGAAAAACTCGACCGTAGAATGACCGCGGATAAGATTCCGTGCGACGGACTCTGGCTCGACATCGACTACATGGATAAGTACAAAGTTTTCACCACGTCACCGCAGACTTTCGCGGATGCGGAACGCGAAATGGAAAAGCTCCGCGGGCGCGGACGGAAAGTCATCGCGATCCTTGACCCGGGCGTGCGCGATGAACGCGGGTATTCCGTGCGCGAAAGCGGACGCCGCGCGGGCGTGTTCTGCAAGAATCCGAACGGCGACGATTACCGCGGATTCGTGTGGCCGGGGGCGACGCTCTTCCCGGATTTCAGCCTCGCAAAGACGAAACGCTGGTGGGCGTCCCTTGTGCGCGGTTTTACAGACAAAGGATTCTCCGGTTACTGGCTTGACATGAACGATCCTTCCACGGGATCCGTGTCGCAGGAAGACATGCACTTCGGGCACGGAAAGCTCCCCCACGGAACATACCACAATCAGTATGCGACAGGCATGGCGAAAGCGACGCGCGCAGGGCTCCTCGAAAGCAGGCCCGCGGCACGTCCATTTTTGCTTTCGAGGAGCGGGGCCGCGGGCTCAGGCAAAGTCGCGGCCCTGTGGCTCGGGGATAACTTCAGCACGTGGAGCCACCTGCGCGCCTGCATCCCGATGGCCCTCGGGCTTTCGCTTTCCGGCGTTCCCATGGTGGGTGCGGACGTGGGCGGGTTCGGAGATGACTGCGGCGCGGAACTGATGGAGCGCTGGGTAGAAGCCGCTTGTCTTTTCCCATTCTTCCGGATTCACAGCGCAAAGAACGTGAAGCGTCAGGAGCCTTGGCAGTTCGGGCCGCGGGCGCTATCCGTGATCCGCAAAGGGATACAGTTCCGCTACCGGATGCTCCCCTACCTCTACAATGTTTTTCTGGAACACGAACGCACCGGAGCGCCCGTGATGCGCCCCCTATTCTACCTCGGAAAAAGCGCGGCGCATATTCCTGACGCGCGCCTCGAAGATGAATTTCTCATCGGCGGGAATGTGATCGTCACCCCCGTGCTCGAACAAGGCGCAGACTTTCGCGATGTCGTTCTGCCCAAAGGAAAATGGTATTCTCCGCTTACGGATAAATGGTATACTGGCGAAAAGCAGTTCCGTTTTGCGCACAAAATAACAGGCGTTCCGCCCGTATTTTTCAAAGAGGCGAGTCTCATTCCGCAGTTCAGGAAGCCCTGTATGACAAGCACGGACGATCTTGACCTCGCGAGGGCTGAACTTCCGGTTTATCTGAAAGACAAGCCGGAGCACATACTTCATTTCGAATACCACTATGACTCCGGCGAAGGCTTCGCCTACAAAACGGAAGGGGACAAAGTCATCCGCATAGAAGTAAAGTAACATCAACCTTTTATATTTTATCGCTATGGAACAGTACATCGCCGGGTTCGCCGCATTTTTGCGTTTGCACATCGCCTCCATTTCCGTGGGGCTGGTCTCCACGGTCATCACCATCTACGGATCAAGC
>JBAYFD010000204.1:0-3470 GCA_041667365.1 Fibrobacteraceae bacterium
AGGCCCTTCGCGGCGAGCGTCGTGCAGATCGCCGCCGTCAGCGTGGTTTTGCCGTGGTCAACGTGGCCGATCGTGCCGATGTTGCAGTGCGGCTTCGTTCTTTGAAACTTCTCTTTTGCCATAAGTTTATCTCCGTATTGTTGAGAGCCCAGATCGGGAATTGAACCCGAGACCTCTTCCTTACCAAGGAAGTGCTCTACCCCTGAGCTACCTGGGCGTATCTCCCCGATGCATTCGCAGCGGGGAGAACGTTTGAACGTGGGCCGTCGTGGTTTCGAACCACGGTAGACGTAAGTCAACGGATTTACAGTCCGTCCCCTTTAACCACTCGGGCAACGACCCATATTTTTCAAGCCAAAGATAGGAATCGAACCTACGACCGGCTGATTACAAATCAGCTGCTCTACCGGCTGAGCTACTTTGGCACTCCTTTAAATCCATACCCGGGGGCATAGATTTAGAGTGGTGCCAAATGTAGAAAGTATTTTCAGGTTTTGTCAATGAAAATCAACGACTTAAACGTTTTTTTTCATTTTACCATGCAAAAATCGCGCCAAAAGTGGGTGTTTCCAGTCAACAGAATGTTAATAGTTTGTGATTTTACGAAACGCTGCACAAAAAGGCCCCGTTGTAGCTATCTTTTGAACCGATGAAGCAAAATCTCAGAATGAGCCCTCTCGACCATACCGCGGTGATCGAGGTCCGCTATGCGGAAACCGACGCGATGGGAATCGTGCACCATGCTGTCTACCCCGTATGGTTCGAACAGGCGCGAACGGAGCTGATGCGTGTCCACGGCGCGAACTTCGCCGCGATCGAGGCGGAAGGCTACCACAGCCCCCTCCTGCACCTGGAGCTCGACTACCTGCGCCCCTGCCGCTACGGGGATTTTCCGAACGTACACGTGACGATCGGACAGCTCGACCCGCTGCGTTTTGAATTTTTCTATGAAGTAACCGTGAACGGCGCACTTTGTACCAAAGGTTCGTCCATCCACATATTCACGCTCCACGACCGCCCGTGCCGCAAGCTGCCGGACATCTTTATGAACAAGTTCTTCCCGGAAACGCCGAAGGTCTGATGATGGACCAGCCCCTCGCCGAACGACTCCGCCCCGCGAACCTGGACGAATTCCTCGGACAGTCGAAGATCCTCGGTCCGCAGAGCATGCTGCGCAAGAGCCTCGAGAACGACACCGTCCCAAGCATGATATTCTGGGGTCCTCCAGGCTGCGGCAAGACGAGCCTCGCCCACGTGATCCACGCACACACCCGGAAGCGCTTCGTTGCGATTTCCGCAGTTTCCAGCGGAGTGAAGGACGTGAAGGCCTTGCTCGCGGAAGCGAAGGCGAACCAGAGCCTCGGACAGGGGACGATTCTTTTCATTGATGAGATTCACCGGTTCAACAAAGGCCAGCAAGACGCACTCCTCGGAGCCGTAGAAGACGGCACGGTCACACTCATCGGCGCGACGACGGAGAACCCCGGGTTCGAAGTGAACTCCGCGCTGCTCTCCCGCTGCCAGCTCATCTTATTCGCCCCGCTTTCCAAAGAGGACCTATCAAAGCTCGCGCTTTCCGCGTTAAAGACGCACCCGCGGGGGCTCAGGCGCGATGATGTAGAAATCGCGCCAGAGATTATAGACAAACTCGTGGCCCAGGCGGACGGAGACGCTCGCTTCCTTTTAAATCAGGTGGAATGGATCGCCGGGAACCTCGGGAACCGAAAAGTCATCGACGAAGCGCTCCTCGAGGAAATGCAGTACAAAAAACCGCTGCGTTACGACAAGTCCAGCGAAGAGCACTACAACCTGATTTCCGCACTGCACAAATCCGTGCGCGGAAGCGACCCCGACGCCGCGGTCTATTGGCTGCACCGAATGCTCCAGGGGGGCGAAGACCCGAAGTTCATACTGCGGCGGCTCACGCGGATGGCGATGGAAGACATCGGCCTTGCAGACCCGAACGCGCTCCTGCTCGCGAACGCGGCGCGGCAGGCTTTTGAATTCATGGGCTTCCCGGAAGGCCTCATCGGGCTCGACGAAGTCGCCATCTACCTTTCGCTCGCGCCCAAGAGCAACACCGTGGAAGCCGCAGGGATGACCGCAGACGCGATCATCAAAAGGACGGGAACGCTCCCCGTGCCACGCGCGTTCCGGAACTCGGTGACGAAAGTCGGCGAAGCGCTCGGCTACGGCGACGGATACCGCTACGACCACGACAGCCCCGGCGCCTACTCCGCGCAGGAACACCTGCCGAAGCAGCTCAAAGGCACGGAAATTTATAAGCCCACGGAATACGGCAAGGAAAAACAACTCGCGGAACGCCTGCACGCGCTCAAGGAAATCAAGCGCAACGCACAGGGGAACACGGGGAAATAGCCGCCGCGGCTTTCATTGAAAAAGTCAGCGACGCTTTATCCTCTGCGGAATTTTCGCTTTGACATCTTCACCGGATTTTTCGAAAAACAATTTTGCGAACAAGCTGACGAATAGCTTGCCGATATATTTGGATACGTTATAGACATCCCGACTAGGCTGTCGATCGATTCGAAAGGGCGCACACACGACAATATCTTCGTCGAACGCCTGTGACAGACCGTCAAGTACGAAAACGTGTACCGTAGGGCTTACAGGAAAATGACCGAATACGCGGACAGCCCTGCCGA
Organism: Fibrobacteraceae bacterium; assembly: GCA_041667365.1. Lineage (GTDB taxonomy): Bacteria > Fibrobacterota > Fibrobacteria > Fibrobacterales > Fibrobacteraceae > JBAYFD01. Next base: position 2,667 of record JBAYFD010000204.1, read on the forward strand.
CTATTTCGAATTCTACAACGACAGGGGGGAACACTCGTCCCTTGACCACCACGCCCCTTCGGATGCAGATTTCTAGCGGGCGGCATTGAAAGATGCGGCATGACAGGATTCCAACTAAGTGACCTAATTTTTTGGTCTAAAAAAGGGGACTGATTTACACTTCAAAAAAAGTTTTATACGAACAACCCCTATCATTGCGTTTCATTCTCTTGGCCATGATCAGTTGCATCATAAAATTCTTCCAAGGCACAGAAAAATCGGGCGCTCCCTGATTTTGAATATAAGCCGGCAGGTTCTTATTCCCCTTCTTCTCATCATTCCTCACTTTGTGCGACTGAAAGGGAGGGATTATGGCCATTCCCTGCGCCGATACCGGGCTGCAATTTTAAGAGTCTTTCTGCGGATGCGAAAATTGCACCATAGTGAAATTACCCGCAGGAATGTTTCTCCAGCATGCAGGAATTCCTCGCCATGGCTGTTTCCACCTGAATGGTGGAATGCCCTATGCCGAAACGATCGTGCAGATGTTCCTGAATGCTCAGGAGGAAATCATTGTCCACTGCGGCATCCCGGACCACGAGATGAACCGTGAGAGCGATTTCCGAAGTGCTCATGGGCCAGACATGAAGATCATGAAAGCTGCAGATGCGCCCGTTTTCTTCCAGATATCGCTTAATCCCCGCCATGTCAACATTCCTCGGCACGGCATCCATGGCATAATTCATAGAGTCCCTGGAACTCGGGTGTTCTAACCATGAAAGGCGTCCTGCTAGAGGTCCTCTTTAGTTATCTTAAGGCCATGCG
>JBAYFD010000205.1:0-3451 GCA_041667365.1 Fibrobacteraceae bacterium
CGTGGGGATCCCGTCCTTGACGCGGAACCAGAGGATCTCGCTCGGGGCCGCCGTGCCGCCGTTGCCCGTAGGATTCACGCGGTATACGCGCGAGCCGTCCGGGAACCAGTCGATCTGACAGCCGTCGCCGGATTTCGCCCAGGTCTTTTTCGTGAGGTCCCAGATGCCCGTTTCGCGCATGGAACCGCGGAGCGTCATCGCGAGGTACTTGCCGTTGGCGGAAAGATTCGGTTCCTGGAGAATCACGTCCTTTTTGCCGAACGCCTGCGCTCCGTCAATGAGAAGCGTTTCCTTGCCGCTTGCGAGATCCTTGGTGAAAACTTTCGCCGCGCGGGAGAACACGATCGTCTTGCCGTCAGGCCGGAACGTGCCCCACGTGGCGTTATCGGCGACTTTCGTCAGATTCTGACCGTCAAGGCCGATGGTCCAGAGGTCCCATTTCTCAGGATAGTTCGCATCGTTTTCCGGAGTCCAGCCGCCCTTGGAGCGCGTGAAAATAACAGTTTTGCCGTCCGGTGAAAAACGCGGGAACCAGTCCACCGCATCGCCCTGCGTGAGCGCTTTCGCATCCGTGCCGTCCGCATTCATCACCCACAGGTCGTGATTCGGGTTCGAGCGGGATGTAGACCACACGATTTTGCCCTTGATCTTGCCCTGGAGCGCGGAGAGGGCTTTCTGTTCGTCCGCCGTGGGACTTACGGATGAACCGGTCGGGGCCTGCGCAAAGGCGAGCGTCGCCGTGAGCGAAAATGCGATGGAAAGGAATAATTTCATTGTCATCTCCAAAATATGGTGAAAATATACAAAGTCAGCGGTTCAGCGTTTATCAAGGACAACATAAAATTCATCCCGGTAAACGATATGCCAGCGGTCCGTTTTCAAAAGTTCCGGGATGAGGTTCCCCCACTTCGCATAATAGCGGAGAGGAAGGACGGCGCGGTCAATGTCCAAGGAATCGGCGTCGGCGATGAACGTTTCTGGAGTGCATGCGTAGTTCAGATAGCGCTCGAAGAATTGCGGGCTGCGGAGAATGAACCGTCCGTCGATGAATGTTTTTTCCTCCGGATTTTTCCAGGAGAGGTAACCGCCCGCGCGGTCATCGTTAAAAAGCCGGCCTGGGTGCGGATGCCCCGCACACCATTCCGCGGCATGGATGGGGACGCGTTCCCCGGAGATTGCGGTGGAATATGCCGTGAGGCTGCGGACCCAGAAGCATAGGGCGAATGCGGCGAGCGCAAGACAAACAAAGTGCACTATGCTGTGGAAAACCGGTAATAATTTTTTTTGCTCGGGAGCGGAATGGACGTGAGCCATTTCCTGGCTTACTGCCAGTCGCCTCGCGGGCCCGGCGGCCGCAGATTTCTCGCGGCATCGTGCGCTCTGCCAGTTCAGCAGGATGGCGATGAACGGCGGGAGGAACAGCGCGGCGTTCCGTTCCGCGATGAGAGCAAGTACTGCGCAAGTTCCGAGCCAGGCGTCGCGGGCGCGGCGGTCCGCGTGAAGGCCTCCATTAACGACATTCTTTGTCACGACAATTAGCGACGCGATGGAAAGACTCACTAAGAGTCCGTTCTGCCACAGGTTTTCCTTTGCGAGGAGGAGTGTGAATGGAGAACGGTTCTCCGCGATGCCGCCCGCAAAAGCCGAAGCGCCCGCAGTCGCGCCGAGAAGCCGGTTCAGAAGCGGGAACGGATAAAAAAAGATTTCCTTTCCCTGAAAATGAACGAGAGGCAAGGCGAAAAGAAAAGCAATGAACAACGCGGCTGCCGCTTTTATTTTCCGGGGCATCCCGCGGAAATGAAACGCAAAATGAAGCGTGGCGAATATCGGGCCGAGAATGAATAGCCCCTGCGTGCGGCACCAGAACCACTGGATTGCGAATAAAATGGCGCAGAATAGCAGTTTTTTGCGGAGGGATGTTCCCTGCGCGGTGAGTTCCGGGAGAATGTTCCAGTATGCGCCGAGGAACACGAGGGTAAAGAGGACCGGGCGGATTTCAAACGTGTAGCGGAATGTGAAAAGAATGAATACGGAAACGGCGGTCAGAAGAATGGCTTTGTTTCCGCTGCCTTTCCTGCTTTTTCGTCCATCCTCCGTGCGGGCAAAGAGATAAAAGACACAGCCCCAGAGAATCGCTTTGAAAATGACAAGGAGGGGCGCTCCTCCCACATTGAATACAAAGTAAACAATGCGCTCAAAATATTCGTGAATGTCCACCCACGGAACGCGCGATGGCGTCCAGGTAAGCGGATCCGCGGCGAGCGTGCCTTGTGCTAGCCATTCCCGGGCGATCGCCAGATGCCACCAGATGTCCGTGTCCGTAAGCGGAAACAGGGCGAAGAGCGCAGCGGCGATGGCGGCAAGGAAGGCTGGCATGGCTCACTTTAACGTTTTGAGAAGGGAATCCAAGCGGGCAGTCAGCTGCGCCGCGCCAAGATAAGAAAGATGATCATAATTGCTGGCCATATCATCCGTATAGTCGTGATTTCCCATCTTGTTTTCATCCATCAGATGGAAATTAGGATGTGATATTTCCAAATTTTTGATTTTTCCTATAATACTGGCAGCCAAGGAACGACGGACTCCGTATCGGCCGAATGATCCCGTTTTCTGATAAGCGGGCGACTGGGGAAAAATGACACCGATGACAGCGACATGGTATTTCTGAGCATCCATAATTAAAGAAAGTATTCTTTCCACATAGATATCGCCCATATCCGTACCATCGGTTCGGGTGGAATCCAGGGAAACTTCAGCGACATCCCCTTTCCAGCTACCGCTCTCGTTGTAGAAGAGCCCTCTGTATTTATAATAGACTTTGCGTCCGTCCTCATTCCCTCCCCAGGCATTTACTGAGGCTTGATATAAAAGAGAGGGCGCTGTATTTGGCCAAAAATTATGATTTGCATCATATTTATATCCGGCTGTATTTCCATAATAATAATTCCACCAATTTTCATGGTATAAAATATCTATGTCTAAAGAAACTACAATGTATTTTATTTTCTTCCAATGTGACAAAACATAATTTTTTGCAAGAGAATCACTAATATCAATATCATTTCCTGCACATGACATATTTACCGCATAACCGGAAGTTAGAAGAAGCGGATTGACTCCGGCCCAGGAACGGGAAGAACCCGTAATCAATATTTCTCCCGTGTCGGCATCCCGCCACATCATTTCCATTTTGTAGCGTAAAGCTTTAGCAAGATAATCCATCGATTCTGAATCATACGCCCCCGCGCTGTCGGGGTCAAGGACGAAGGATGTTTCCGTTGTGTCCGTCTCCGAAGCTGCGGCGGCGACCCACAGGCATGGGTGCCACAGCTCTTCCCCCTCGGCGAGCTCCGTGACCGAGCTGTCGGCGAGGTCCACGAGCGCGAGCCGCGTGTGCGCCCCCTCCGCGTCCGCGAGGCCCGTCACCGCGAAGCCCGGCGCGCCCAGCGCC
>JBAYFD010000206.1:0-3426 GCA_041667365.1 Fibrobacteraceae bacterium
ATCCGGCCACGGGAAAAGTCATCGCGAAGGTGGCGGAAGGAACCGTGGCGGATGTGGATGCCGCCGTTTCGGCGGCGCGCAACGCTTTCGAAGAAGGCCCGTGGCGCACGACTCCGGCCCTCGCCCGCGCGGCTCTGCTTCTGAAACTCGCGGATGCGGTGCAGGCAGACGCGACCGCGTTTGCGAAGATCGATACGGAAAACTGCGGAAAACCGCTTCGCGAATCCGAAGCTGACGTCACGGACACGGCGAACTGTTTCCGTTACTATGCGGGTCTCATCACGAAACCCCTCGGTCAGACGTATGATGTCCCCGACGCCATGCAGGCCATGGTCGTGCGGGAGCCGGTGGGTGTCTGCGGCCTCATCATCCCGTGGAACTATCCGCTTCTCATGGCGGCCTGGAAACTCGCACCCGCGCTCGCGGCGGGGAACTGCGTGATTTTCAAACCGGCCGAAACGACCCCGCTTTCCGCGATCCGTCTTTTTGGCATTATGGAAAAAATCGGCTTCCCGAAAGGAGTCGTGAACCTCGTGCTCGGCGCCGGGGAAACGGTGGGTGCGCGCCTTTCCGGGCATCCCGACGTGGACAAGATCGCGTTCACGGGCGGGACGGATACGGGGAGGGCCATCATGAAGGCCGCTTCCGTAAATATCAAGAAGCTATCGCTCGAACTCGGGGGGAAATCCCCGTGCATCGTGTTCGAGGACAGCGACATCGACACGGCCGTGGACTGGGCGCTGTTCGCGATCTTCTGCAATCAGGGCGAAGTGTGTTCGGCGGGTTCGAGGCTCCTTCTCCAGGAAAGCATTTATGACAAATTCCTGGAACGTCTCGTGGCCCGTGCGAAGAAGATCGTGGTCGGCCCGGGCATCGAGCCGGCGACGGAGATGGGCCCGCTCATTTCCAAGGAACAGCTGAAGCGCGTGCTTTCGTACATCGAAGTCGGAAAATCCGATGGCGCGCGTCTTGTGTGCGGCGGTTCCCGGCTGGGCGGGGCGCTCGTGGACGGCTATTTTGTGGAACCCACGATCTTTGCGGACTGCACCCGCGACATGCGCATCGTCCGCGAAGAAATCTTCGGACCCGTGCTCGCCGTGCTCAAGTTCAAGGACGAAGCGGACGCGATCAGCCTTGCGAACGATTGCGCCTACGGACTCGCCGGCGGCGTGTTCTCGAAAGATGGCGCACGCGCCCTGCGGGTGATCCGCAAGCTGCGCGCCGGCATCACGTGGATCAACTGCTACCATCCGACTTACAACGAAGCGCCGTGGGGCGGTTACAAGCAGAGCGGCATCGGGCGCGAGCTCGGCACGTTCGGCCTCGACGCGTTCACGGAGGTCAAGCAGATCAACATCAATCTCGCTCCGGGTCCTGTCGGCTGGTTTCGGAATTGATGCATCCGCTTCCGGGGTGATCTTTTGAATCTGAAGCGCAGCGGGACCTTTTTCTCTTCAGGAAAGAGCTCCTTCAACGGTTCAAATTCTTCTCCCTCGGCGCCGAGATTCTGTTCCGGCTTGGCAAGACGTCCTCGCTGAATGTTGATCTTATCCAGTTTCTCATGCGCCGAGCTCAGATCCGCTTCACGTTTTGTGCGAGTATCCATGAACGGGTTCTAGATATTCGCATAGATATATAATACGCACCCGCCAGCATCAGAACGACAAGGTCGATTGCATAAATCATTTTTTCTTACAGTTTATCGTACCCATATCATACCCTCCTCCAGACTAATGTCTACGTTGATTGTGGCTCTTAGGAACAATCCGTTCATGATAAAAGCGATGGTCGCTTTTTCTCCACCAATATTGAAAAGCGATTCCCGGCTCAGATGTCCGGAGGGCAGCGCAGCCTCGGCATCACCTTCATCTATGTGACCCACGATCAGGCAGAGGCCCTCGTCATGAGCGACCGCATCATCGTGATGCACGCAGGAATACTTGAGCAGGCCGGGGCTCCGTGAGAAATCTATTTCCGGTCGAAATTCCGTTTCGTCTCCGAATTCATCGGCGATACAAATTTGTTCGAAGCGCTCGTGAAGAAGGTCGAGGGCTCGAGACTGTTTCTTTCATCCGGATCGGGAGAGAGCATTGCCGAAGGAATGCCGTTCAATCAAGGGGAACTCGTGCACGTGTCCGTGCGTCCCGATAAAATGCAGTGGTCCGATGTCCCCGTCCCCGGTTTCATGCTTTATGGAACGGCGAAGGAAACCCTGTTCTGCGGTTCCGTCACCAAGACGATCATGGAACTTTCCAATGGAGCGAATGGCTGGATTTCAAGACTTTCCGGATCACCGCTTCCCGAACAGGGGAACCGTCTGTATCTCCACTGGAAGCCGGAAGACGCCGTCGTCATGCATTCTGTGGGGAATGAAGTCCGCAGCACCATGGAAAACGTGGATCTCGGCGGATGGGTGAAAAATGTGCGGGGCGGCTGAATTTGCCGTGATGCTATCAATTTATCGCATAAGTGTCTTTTTATGAAGATGGAAATTGACAATTTGGAATTGTATTTCGGGACGAAGGGCCGTTTTATTCTTTTTTTTGCCATTTCTCACGATGGTATGACTTTTGCTGTAGGATGTGCGGATCTTTATTAGAGAAGGCTACCGTGAAAAACTTTGTTCTCATTCTTCATGTTTTATCTTCGGTTGTTGTGACTGCCGGAGTAGCGGTTCCTGAAACATCGGCGGGATTCCTCCTGCCTGCAGGCGGTTTCGCCGCCTTTGGAAAAGTTCGGCAGCTTCGGCTGTACCAGCGACAGCGTTAGTTCCTTTGGTTTTTCTTTTTCTCCTTTGCTACGTACCGGACGGACGCGGCTTAGGGGTGTTTTGGTGATTTGAAAAAATCACCGCGAAGATCTTGCCCGTGTGCAAGGATCTGTTTTAGAACATTGTCACTTGATTCTTCAAAGGAGAATAATCATGCTTAAAAACTCTCTGCCGACCATTAAAACCGAATTACCGGGCCCCAAAGCCAAGGCCATCATCGAGCGCCGCCTCAAGGCGGTTCCGGATGCGATCCGCTGCGGGTATCCCTGCGTCATCAAGCGTGGCGAAGGCGCCATGTTCGAGGACGTGGACGGGAACGTCTTCCTCGACTGGGTCGGCGGCGTCGGCGTATTGAACGTGGGCTACAGCAATCCCGAAATCGTAAAGGCCGTTCAGGAACAGGCGGGCAAATTTCTCCATGGAATGATGAACATCGTAACGCATGAAGGCTATGTGGCCATGGCGGAAAAGATGAACGAAATCGTACCTGTGCGCGGAGAGAAGAAGCGGACGATGTTTGCGAACTCCGGCGCGGAAGCCATTGAAAACGCGGTGAAGATCGCAAAATCCAGCACGGGCCGCCCCAACGTGATCGTATTTTCGGGAGCGTTCCACGGGAGAACGCTCCTTGCGTCTACGATGACATCGAAAAAAGC